>CBKYSX010000043.1:0-12275 GCA_966690745.1 uncultured Ardenticatenales bacterium | reverse complement strand
ATAATTTCGGAGAGGGCTTCAAGATAGCCCACCAATTCGGTACGTTGCCTATCATCCAGATGGGTTAATTCTTGGGCGAGACGGCGTTGCAATCTCCCCATTGTGTTCAGATAGAGTTCATCCCCCGCCGGGGTGAGATGAATAATCACAGCACGCCGGTTGGTGGGGTCAGGTTCGCGGGTGATTAACCCTTTTTCCACCAGAGATGTTACCATTTTACTCATGGTGGGAAGGGAAACCCCGCGCCGCGTTGCCAAATCCCCCAACGAACAACCCCCGGTACGCCGCACATGTGCCAGCACTCGAACGTGGGTCAAGGTAAACCATCCATCACCCAATGATTGACGAACTTGCCCCGCAAGGGAGCGGCTAAGGAAGGGAATCGTCTCAATCAAGTGCAGGGAGGTTTCCATTTCATTCATGGGCGACAGATAACTTTCGCGTGTAATACCAATGTGGGAGGTATGATTGGCAAATTATGTCATGTTGATACCCAATCGTATCGGTTCTATAGAATCATGTCAAGGGGGCGCGTCACGTATGGTTCACCCAGAACTCTGTTTTGCCAGGCAAACAGTATATTTCCTATCAAAACCTTACCACTATTCGTAAATTCTTACACTACTCTATCAGGATGATAGCAAGATGATGCCAGCAAATGTTCTAAATGCTCACGAGCAAAGTTTTCAACAAACCGTCATTGAACGTTCCCGCGAGGTTCCGGTACTGGTAGATTTCTGGGCACCATGGTGCGGTCCGTGCCGGGTGTTAAGTCCCCTTTTGGAGGAATTGGCAGGCGCGGGCGATGGGGAATGGCTGTTGGTTAAAGTCAATACCGATGAGAACCAAAGCCTTGCCCGCAAGTACAATGTGCAGGGGATTCCCTTCTGTGTTCTGTTCAAGGATGGAACCGTGGTAGATAGTTTTGTCGGAGTGCAGAGCAAGCCAACGATTCAACGCTTTTTGCAAAAGTGGGTCGCCCCTAAAGCTGATGGACGATTGAGCGGAGTTGACACCCAAATTCGGCAGGGGATGTATGCAGAAGCACGGCAGACGTTAGACGAACTGCTGACGGAAAAAGCCGATGATGAACGCGCCCACCTTGCCTATGCACGACTGGCATTGGCAGAAGGCAATCCGACAGTGGCTTTGGAGCATTTAGACTATCTGCCCCCGAATGGCGCAACAGGGCATGAAAAAGCGATGCTGAGCGCACAGGCGCGTTTTGCCCAGCAGTTACCTCACCCTTTCCCACCATTGGATGAGATGGAAGCTGAAGTGGAAGCCAATCCTACCGATGTAGAGGCACGGTTCCGGTTGGGCAGTGCGGCGGCATTGATGGATGCCCGTTCGCTTGCCGCTGAACAATTTTTGTGGATTCTGGAACGATACCGGGATTGGAAGGATGGCGCGGCGCGGAATGCTTTAGTGGATTTGTTTGCCTTATGGGGAGAAGATGCCCCTGAAACCACCCATTACCGCCAAAGGATGAGCTGGGTAATGTTTGCGTAACGGCTCAAAGCAGAAAATAGTAAACCGTTGACTCCGGATTGTCGAATGAGGACGAAGGAAAAGACAGATGCTTCCGGGGTGTAAGCGGCGTTTATGATGATTCCACACACTTTTCAACACTTTTCTCTACTGATTTTCCTCCTCATTCTTCTTACGGGTTGTGCGCGCCCGATACATGGAACTGCAGAAGAAGCATTACAGGAGTTTCCCGGCTATTTGGCAGGCGACAATTACGCGCCCGGAACAGAGGAGATATTACGCCGTATTGAGGTTGATAGGGGTGTAGTGCTGATTTATCGCTGGCAGAGTCAGGCTTCCACTAATCAAGGTACTCATTGCGTGGCGGCGACACAGGTAAAAAAGGTACAGGGTGGATGGAAGGCGGAAAGTTCTACATCACCCGGCGCGACCTGTGATTTTAATGTACAAACCGATTTTGTTGTGGGGCAAATCAATGCGGGGAACCAAAAGATTCTTTATGGAGTTCACCCCACAGCGCGGGATGTTGAAGTGGCGTGGACCGATGGCGAAATTAGTTCGGGTCAATTTGAGGAGCGCGTTTTTGTTTTGATGCGTGAAGGGGTAGAGGTGGGAATGGCGGACATTGAGATTTTTGATGCGAACGGTGTTGAATTGTCTGCGGACTATCAGTAAGTCAAAGACGGGCGACCACAAGGGTACGCCCCTACAGAACGTATCTCCACACAGCAAGGGGAGAAAAAGAATCGGCTTTTCAATCGTATTGAAAAGCCGATTCTCATTATTCTCGTATTGTGCTTTCTACATCCCGCCGTTACTGGCTTTGGAATTCCGCCACGTTTTGCAGATGTTCTTCGTAGGTGACAGCGAAAACATGACTGCCATCATTCCGCGAAACGAAGTAATAAAACTCGGTAGGTGGCGCAGTGATGGTGGCTTCGATGGTAGCAAGCCCCGGCGAATCTATCGGGGTGGGGGGCAAACCGGGGCGGGTATAGCTGTTATAGGGCGAATCCAACTGTAAGTCTTCTGCCGTAAGCGGACGTTTCCACCAACTGCCATCTTCCTGTCTGCCGAGGGCATATTGAATGGTGGGGTCGGCGTTGAGCAAGGTCCCATCCCGCAAGCGATTCATGTAGACCCCGGCAATTGTGGCGCGTTCTTCACTTAATACGGCTTCCCGCTCAACAATGCTGGCAATAATAATTGCCTGATGGAGGGTCAGATTCTGGGTTTGGGCGGCGGCGCGAAGTTCGGGCGTGACGCGCAAAGCGAAGGTGTCTAATTGAAGGCGAATCACGCTTTCGGCGGTGACTTCGTCCGCAAATACGCGGTAGGTATCGGGGAAGAGATAGCCCTCTAGTGTACTGCCTTCGGGCAGAGCCTGTAGAAACTCGTAATCAGCGGCGAAAAAGGCAGGGTTTTGGACCAATGCCATGTAATCGGCGGCGAGGGCGATTCCCTGTCGCTCTAACTCCTCTGCCATTTGTTCGGCGCGTAAGCCTTCCACCAGCGTAAATTGGATTTCGTCGCGGGGTGATAATTGGAGGGCGGCGATGATTTCATCCATCGTCATATTTCGCGACAGTTCATATTCCCCGGCTTCCAAGGCACTATCCGCACCGCGCCATTGGAGCAGACGGCGGAACACTTCGGCATCTACAATAAAGCCCTCTTCCGCCAGACGTTCGGCAATCCCCCCCGCACTCTCCCCGGATTCAATGACAAAGGAAATCAATGTGGAATCGTCGCTGGGGCGACTGTTGATTTTACCGCGATTGAAAGAGAGGTAGGTCGCTAACGCCCGTTCCGCAAAATCCATATCGTCGGTCCATGCAAATTCGTCGGCGGGTTCGCTGGTGGTAGCATCTTCCACTGGCGGGGGTTGCAGGCGGGTAATAATCAAGCCAATGGCGGAAATGGTAATCAACGACACGACAAATACAGTGAGTACCAAGGCAAAAAAGCGAATGATAAACGGAGGTTCGCCGGTGGCGCGTTTGACTTTGGCGCGGGGGTTGGGGGGCGGGGTGGCTTCGGTAACGAGGGTCCCCCGTTTTTCACGGTCAAGGGCGTTAATCAGAGATTGGCGTTGTTGACGGAGAATTGCCACATCCTGATCAAAACGATCAATATCCCGTTGGGGGCGTTTTTGGGCGATGAGGTCGGCGCGTTGGCGGGCGGCGTAGCGTAATCGTTCTTGAATTTGATGGAGTTGTTCTTCTAATGAAAGCATCCCGGAGGGGTTGTTATTCATCTTGCTCGGTTTCCTGCGAAACGGGAAGGACACGCTCTGCCCCTTCACCGTTTTGTTCGATGTATTCCTGTAAGAATGCCGCCGCCGCCAGTGCGTCCAATTTGGTTTTGCGTGCTTTTTTGCTGGTATTGGTGGCAATCATAGTTGCCTGCGCGGATTGGCTGGAGCCGTATTCGTTCCACAACCAGACCGGCAGGGGGGTAGCATTGGCGAGGCGTTGGGCAACGTATCGCACTGATTTCGCCTGTTCGCCTTCCGTGCCATCGGCATTGACGGGCAAGCCCATTACGATACGGGTTGCCATTTCGCTTTGAGCGATTTTAAGGATGCGCTCAATCAGCCCATCCAACGCGCCATGTTGTAGCACGTCCAGAGGGCGCGGCAAAAATCCGGCACTGGCGGCAATGCCGACGCGGCTAGCTCCGTAGTCAATGGCGAGGGTGAGTTCCATAGTGCATAGTGCATAGTGCATAGTGCATAGTGCATAAAGGCAACAGCATTGTTTAACAGGGTCGTTTATGCACTATGTACTATGCAGTCGTTATTCTGTTGGCTCCGCCGTTTCTTCCCGTTCCAATACACCCAGCGTGATGAATATCCGTATCGGGAGGTAGGGCATACGATCCCACCAATCGGGAGAGAGGGTAATGGACGGGTCGGCTTCTAAGGGTAGCCGTTGGAGCAGAGCCTCAAAGGCGACATCCAACGGTTGTCCGCGTACAATCGCCCGTACTTCGTCCCCGGTAATGATGGCACTAACTAAGCCTTCTACAGTGACGGGGAGAACATAGGCTTCGTCTACGAGCCGCCCTTCGCCGGGGATAATCGAGATGTTTTGATTGCCCAACAGACGATAGCCATTCGGGATATTTTCATCCAGAATCCGCCGCGCCACCCGGTCTACTTCGGGGGCAGGGACGGCTAACCCGGAAACCCGCGCCCGCAAATCCAGGCGTAGCACGTCTAACTGTTGGTCTACCACCCCGTTAAAGTTTTCGGCGGTGATTTCCATCGTCACACTATCGGCAATCAGCACACGCCCCTGCGACTCGGCGGCTTCCGCCAATGCCTCGCGCCCCCGTTGGAGCAGTTGCTGGCGCAATTGCTCGCTGAGTTGGGCACGGTCGGCAGACGTGACAACGGCGCGGGATTGCACCCCGCCCCCTTGCGTGGCTTGAAGATTGACCACCCGCACGATACTCGCCGCCGCGCCTTCAACACGGGAAACTTGTTGCGCCCCCACATTGCCGCTGGGTCCGGGATTGAGAGCTTCAATGGGGGAATCTACCAGTGCATCAAATTGAGCGGCAATGGAAACGGTTTCGGTGGTACGGAAACGGACGGGGGTACCACTGGAGGTACTCACAATCGTGCCTGCCGGAATGGTAATGGCTTGCCCGGTAATGTTAATGAACGTGACGGTTCCGGTCGCCACCGCACTTGGCACATCACGCCGCCCAGTGGTTGGAATCTCAAAAGTACCCTGTACATCCTGACGGACAAATTCGCCCGGAATCACCCGTTGGTCGGCATTGGATTCCCGCGCTGTGAGGTCTACCGTCAAGTCAAATTGGACTTGTAAGGGTTCCTGACGCGGCACGAGGACAATTTGAGCACTCGGCAAGAGCAGAATCACCACCGCCAGAAAGACGATGAGCAGGGCAGTGATTAAGCCGGAGAGCATAACGTATTCGCCCCAGTTGGAGCGGGTTCCCAATGCGCGTTGCCGCGCCGCCACTGCACCCCGTCCGCGCCCCCATTCCAGCACTTCTTCGTTGCGATGGCTCGCGCCATTGAGTTGCTTGTCGGCTTGCCCTTCACGCCATTTGGCATTGCGCAGGGCATCTTCGACAGAGCCAAAGGTGGAAAGATTGACCTCTTTGGCAAGGTCGCGCACGGTGGAATCCCGCGAGACGAAGGCGACTTTTTTCTGTTCGGCATACGCCTGCCGCGCCAGCAGACGCATTCGGATTTCCCGTTGCAGGGCGGGGTGTTGGTTGGGCACGACCAACAGCAAACGCTCCACTTTGGCGCGGGACACCATGCGCCGGACGGCGTGGATGTCTTCGGTGCCGGTCAGATGAATAACTTGTTCGGATTCAGCCATAACTCAATTGCATAGTGCATAGTCCATATTGCATAAACGACAACAGCATCACGACATTCTCAACGTGCCTTTATGAACTATGCACTATGCACTATGCAATTACCTTAATCCCAACGGTTTTGCCAGTTGGGTCGTAACGTGTTCTAAATGTCCCTGTAGGTCGCTGACGGTTCTGCCTGACCAGGCGGCGAGGGCGGCAAGCCCGACCTGTGAGGGGTGGGTGAGTTGCCCACGCCCATCGTGAATGCCGCGCAGATGATAAGGCAGTAAGCGTTCAACAGGGGGTGTTTGGTCAAAAGGGAGGCGGCGCGTCCACGCATGGGTACGGAGCCGTTCAAACAGCCCCGGTAGCATGGAGCCGCCCCCGAACAGATAAATACGCGGCGGGAGTGATACTTCCCCCGCCAGATAGAGTAGTGCCTGTTCTAACGCACGCAACCATGAAGCAATGGCTTCTTCCATCAGGGGCGCGATTTGTTCCGCCCCCTCCCGTCCGTTGCTTCGGACATAGGCTTGTTTGCGCTGTTCGGCTTCCAGCTGGGGAATCGCCAGCCCCAACGCCAGGTGGCGGCTAAAAAATTCGCCACCGGTGGTGATTGAGATTAACGCACTCAGGTTGCCAGCCTCCGCCAGCGCAATTTCGGTATGTTCATGTCCGATGTCAATCAGAATCGCGTCGGGCATAGGCAGGGCGGCGGCGATGGCTTGCGCCAACGGAACGGCTTCGGTCAGGGTCAGGTCTACATCTTCCAAGACCTGGACCATGATTTCCAACCCTTTGCGTGGAAACGTGACATTGCAAATCGCAACGGCAAGCGTATCCCCCGCCATGCCGGGAACCCCGCGCCCAACTTCGGGCAGGCGGTGCGCTTCGCCATGTTCTTCGCGCACACTCATCGCGGCGACCAATTGACTGGCAACCACGGTACGCCGAATTTTGGCATGACGCGCCTGTTCCGCCAACCGCTCCAGATTCTGCTGTTGTGCCTGTTTCAGAGCGGCGTAAATTTCACTTTCGTAGATGGGCGCGACGGCGTTGGTGCGGGGCAGATAGATGACGTGGCTTTCGGCTTTAAGATAGGAACCGGTGAGACCGACCAGCGCATCATCGGCGGCGATGGGCAAATCGGAAACATATTGCACGGTTGCCTGTTCGGCACGACTGAGGGCGGATTCGACCAGCAACCCCAATTCATCGCGCCGCATGGCATGACCGGGGCGGGCAATGCCGCTTTGCCCCATCACGCCCCCTACTCCTAAAATTTCCACGGCTTGCGGCGTAACCCCCACAATTGCCGCCCGCGCCCCGCTTGCCCCAAAATCCAAAATCGCCCGCACCTCGGTAGGCGCAGAGGCGGATTTAGCACGGGTGGGGCGGCGGCGTAAGAGAGCCATAGGGTATTGAGTAGTGAGCATTGAGAAACGGCAACCTCACCCCCTAACCCCCTCTCCGTACCAGAGAGGGGGAATACAGTAAGGTCGGGTCGTTTTCTCAATACCCAATACTCCTACTTTAACTGTCCTGCCACGAGCGCGGGGACTTCGCCGAGGGCGGAGGGCAGGGCGGCGGGGTCGCCAACGCCTGCCTGTGCCATATCGGGGCGACCCCCACCCTTTCCGCCGGTGCGGGTGGCGAGGTCGCGGACGAGATTGCCCGCGTGTCCGCCTTTTTGTACGACATCTGGGGTGACAGCCGCCAACAGTTGGCTTTTGCCGTTCATATCGGCGGCAAGGACAACCACCGCACTACCCAATTTATCGCGTAGACGGTCGGCAAGGTCGCGCAGGGCGTTGGTGTCGCTTGCCTGTACCTGTGCCGCCAGCACTTTTATGCCCTGAACTTCTTGGGCTTGCGACAGCAAATCGCCGGTTTGCCCCGCCGCGAGTTGGCGTTGGGCGGCGGCAAGTTGCTTGCGACTCTCGGCTAATTCTTGCTGGAGTGCCTCCACGCGGGATTCGATTTGTTCCGGCTGGGAGGCTCCAACGCGGTTGGCGATGGCGCGGAGCGTGTTCCGTTGTTGGCGAATGGCGGTTTCCGCGCCTTTGCCGGTAATGGCAAGAATCCGGCGCACCCCGGAACTAATGGATTCTTCGCGGGTAATCAAAAATGCGCCGATTTGCCCGGTGTGGCGTAGGTGCGTTCCACCGCACAGTTCGCGGCTATAACCTTCATCGCCTACGCTGACCATGCGAACGGTGTCCCCGTATTTTTCACCAAAGAGCATCATCGCGCCCTGTTGTTTGGCTGTGTCCAGAGCCATCTCCTGCGCTTGCACATCCCAATCCTGACGGATGGCTTCATTGACTTCATGCTCAATCGCTTCCAGGGTGGCATCGTTCACTTTGTCCAGATTATTGAAGTCAAAGCGTAGATAATCGGGCGCGACCAGCGACCCTTTTTGGGTGGCATGAGTGCCCACATGGGTGTGCAAGGCTTTATGGAGCAGGTGGGTGGCGGTATGGTTTCGCATGATGTCATAACGGCGTTGCACATCAATTGAAGCGGTGGCTTTTTCGCCGCGCCGGATTGTGCCGCTTACGACGGTTGCGCGATGGGCAATGATGTTCGTGCCGCCGACAGGCTTTTGAACATCCGTCACCAATGCCCGTCCGTATTCCGTTTCAATCGTACCCGTATCCGCCACCTGCCCCCCGCTTTCAGCATAGAAAGGGGTGGTGTCCAGCAGGAATTCAACTTCGCTTCCGGTGGCGGCTTCGTCCAGCAATTGCCCCGTGGCGGGGTCTACGATGGCTTTTACCTGTACGTCCTGCCCGGTTAGACGGCTATAGTCATAGCCCACAAAGTCGGTGCGGGGCAGTTGCTCGGCAAGGCGGCGATAACTTTCCGCCCACTGGTTGACATCGAACGTATCCCCGGCGCGGCTACGGGCGCGTTGTTCCGCCATGGCGCGGTCAAAGCCGTCACGGTCCAGGGTGAAGCCCTGTTCGGAAGCGATGTCGCGGGTCAGGTCATAGGGGAAGCCGTGCGTATCGTAAAGGGTGAACGCCACTGTCCCCGGAATGACGGTTTTTCCCTCCGTGCGAAGGTTGCCCATGATTTCTTCGAGCAATGCCAAGCCCCGATCAAGAGTACGTTGGAAGGCGGCTTCTTCGCGGGAGAGGACTTCCAGAATAAAGGGTTCTTGCGCCTGGAGATTGGTGTAATGGTCGCCCATTTTGGCGATGACCGCTCTGGCGACTTCGGCAATGAAGGGACCGGTAAAGCCAATCATTTTGCCGAAACGGAGGGCGCGGCGCAGGATGAGGCGTAAGACGTAGGCGCGTCCCTCATTGCCGGGAAGCACCCCATCCGCAATCAGGTGGGTGACGGCGCGGGTGTGGTCGGCAATCACCCGATAGCCGACATAGTTTGCCTGACGCTGTTCGTCACTATCCCCCAACAACTGCTGAATCCGATCCAGAATCGGCATGAAGATGTCGGTGTCGTAGTTGTTGGTCACGCCCTGTACTACCTGTGTGATACGCTCCAAGCCCATGCCGGTATCAATGCTTTGCGCGGGCAGGGGCGAGAGCGTGCCATCGGCGGCGCGGTCGTATTGCATGAAGACGAGGTTCCAGACTTCCAGATAGTCGTCCGAAACGTTCACGCCTTTCGCGCCATCCTGCAATTCGAGCGGTCCGTTGTAGAAGAAAATTTCGGAGCAGGGACCGCAGGGACCGGTATCGCCCATTTGCCAGAAGTTGTCCTCTTCGTCGAAACGGAGAATACGTTCGGGGGCAATATGGTTGCGCCAGAAGCGTTCGGCATCGTCATCCGTGCGATAGACTGTGACCCATAGCCGTTCTTTGTCCAGTTTCACCACTTCGGTGAGGAAAATCCAGGCGTAGGCAATCGCTTCTTTTTTGAAATAATTGCCAAAGGAGAAATTCCCCAACATCTCAAAGAAGGTCTGGTGGCGCGGCGAGGGACCTACATTGTCGAGGTCGTTGTGTTTGCCCGATACCCGCATCACCTTTTGCGAGGTGGCGGCGCGGTTGTAGGGGCGTTTTTCCAAGCCCAGCAACGCCTCGGTGAATTGGTTCATCCCGGCGTTGGTAAAGAGCAGGGTGCTGTTGCCCGCCGGAACCAGCGAGCTGCTATCCACGATTTCGTGGTTGAGTTCATTAAAGTAATCGAGAAACGCACGGCGAATCTCGTCGGAGGTACGAGGGGTTGTCATACCGATACCTGTTGTTTCGGGTGAAATAAGAGGGAAGCGCGAAGAGAGAAGCGGGTTGCCCCGTTCTTCTCTCTTCACTCTTCTCTCTTTACTCTCTAAAAAGAAAAGACCTGCCACGCGGCGCAGGTTGTCCGATTTTAGTTGAAAAGGGGGGTTAATTCAAATTGTTGGGTCGAGTATTTCTGACTATGGCTAGGCTGACCAAAAGAGCATCTTCTTGCTGGGTAGCCATCGTCTATCACAGGTGCCATCTGTCAATTTCTGTAACGATTCCCATGAATGCGACGTTTGAGATTAAAAAAGATACCTCAACAGAGATCGTTCGTTGCCTACAATACGTACCATTTCATGCCAACACAAAAGCATATAAGCAATGTAATAATTACTTTGCTTATATCTGCTACCAGTATTCTGATATCTTTGTCTTGTATAGAAATCGCCAGAGGGTGTGTAGCGTATGAAGGCTAGTTGCGAAAACGGGTTAGCACTTCAACTAGGGATATAGTCCTATGGCCCTTAGTGTGGGTGAGGTTAGATTTAAGGCTAAGCAAATAGATTCCGTTACAGCAACATTATTTATCCCTCTACCTTCTAGTGAAATCATTATTTGCGTTTGCCTGCAATGACTTCGTCTGCCAAGTTCTTAGGGAGGGCTTCATAGCGGGCGAATTCCATCGAGAACGTGCCACGTCCACTCGTTGCCGAACGAACATCGGTAGCGTACCCAAACATTTCACTCAAGGGTACAAACGCGATGATTGTCGTACCGCCACCATCACTCAGCTCTATATCTTCGATTTGTCCTCGGCGGTTAGAAATATCGCGGATAATGGAATCAGTAAATTCTTCCGGCACTACCACTTCGACTTTCATCACGGGTTCCATAATCACAGGACCCGCTTTGGGGACAGCCTCTTTTAACGCCATTGAGCCAGCGATCTTAAATGCCATCTCGCTGGAGTCTATCTTATGATAAGATCCATCGATAATACGGGCTTTCACGTCTATGATCGGGTAACCTGCAATTACACCCCCTTCAAGGGCCTCTTTAATACCGGCTTCAATCGCGGGGATGTACTCGCGGGGAATACGTCCCCCGACAACCGCGTTTTCAAAGACAAATCCCTGACCGAGTTCGGTGGGGCTAAATTCGATGAGACAATCACCGTATTGACCCTTACCTTTACCTTTTGGGAGTTTGAACGTCCCACGCGAGGTGACTTCACGGGTAATGGCTTCTCTATAACCTACTGGTATCTCTAAACTTTCGCTTTTAAATTGACTAGTCATTTTATTGGAGTTTTCTTGGGGAATGACTATATCTACTATTTCTAGTGCTTCAAGGCTTCTATCATTCTCTAGAAAGCGGAGTACTAAATCAAGAACAACGCTTTGAGGAATCTCTATAGTGACTTTGACACTGCCTTCTACTACTCGCAATATTCGAACTTGACTTTCAGAAATTCTCATTAAGCGAGCTAAAGTAAATATAAAGCTCTTTTGTGCTTCCTCGTCAAACTCTTCAATCTTCTTACTTAGAATTACTGTCACCTCTGCATTATTACTAGTTTTTAACTCATTCGGTATCTCTTTTTCTTTATCTTCCAACAAAAGTAAGCCCTTATTTAAGGCGTGTAAAACAAACCTTACTGCGTTGCGTGCAGCTATTTCTTGTCGTATTTTTTTGCGTTGCCCTTTATTTCCATCTGCCCAATCACAGATTGACTTGACAAGAATCCAATCCACTTTATTAGTTTGGCAAGCAACATATAGCCCTGCTCCCTCCATTTCTCCACCTATAGCTTCAGGCTCTAACTCCAAAAGTTGATTACGAAAATCAATATTATCGATTAGCTTATCACCAGACAACATTAACCCAAACTTGATTTTGGGGCTATCCTCACTCCAGAAGAGGTCTGCGGTTCGCAAACGCTCTAAGAGTAAATGGGAAGCATGTGGTCTATCCCCACGCGGGATGATCCTCATTTTTTTATCGCTATCCGTGCCAATCCGCTGTATCTCGTAAAGCATTATTTGTTTTGATACGAGGATGTCTCCCAGACTTTGTTTTTTGGAATTCATGCCAAAGGCTATACCAACCATAATGACGGCCGTAGGAGATAACGCGGTAATACCCATTGATATCGAATGAAGTGAACCATTTAAGCCGTTTGCCCCTACCTCAGACTGTAACATATATAGGATAGTCCCCTCTACTATTCCCAAGTAATGATATGTC
>CBKYSX010000042.1:0-12448 GCA_966690745.1 uncultured Ardenticatenales bacterium | reverse complement strand
CCGGTTCCGTCATAGCCCATTGCCCAGACATCATCGGCATTAATACGAACCAACCCCCATTCGGGGCTGTCCGGGTCGCGGACGACTTCGGGTTCATTGATGGGGTCGGGCAAACCACGGAAAGCGCGGTTCGGCTCGATGCGGGCAACGGAAGGGTTGGTGGCAATCGCTTCAACGGCGGCGCGATCCCCTTCTACCGCAACCAAGTTGGCAATCCAGTAGGCGCGATAGGTAACGCCGAGTTCGTCCAATTGGCGTGTCACGGCGGGTTGGGTGCGTTCGGCAGTGGCGCGAAGGGCATCGGTGACGAATTGCCCTTTTTCCAATTTGGTTCCCGATGTCGGGGCGCGGCTCAAATCTGCCTGTTCGGTAAGGACGACGAGAAAATGCCCGACTTGTCCGTTGGCGGTGTCTTCTAAGACCCGCTCATCCACTTTTTGGCTTATAGCACTTGCGGTTGCCGGAGAAACCGACCATGCCGCCCCGACCAGCAATGCCAGTACGAGTAACACGAGTGAAAGGGTTGTACGACGACGTACCATATCCATGCCTCCTGCGCCTAAAAGGTAGCGAGGATAGGGTAACACCCTACCCTCTGCTCCATCCACTAATATTCGTCTAAGCCGGAAGCGTAGCACCATACAGGTAAATGAGCAAGCAAGATTGGAAATTAGGCATCCCCGAAAACAACCTTGCTCCATGTTCCAGTGCATTTGTATATCGCCAATCCCCCTCTGTGTGTTATACTTTCCCGGTCTGAGTTGTTCCTCATCTGCCGTTTTACGCAATACCCAATACCCACTACTCTGTCCGTTTCACCTCGGTTTACCACTATTTCACGTCAGGGAGCCACACGGGATGTCTCAATTCTGCCATTTACATTGCCACTCGGAATACAGTTTGCTTGATGGAATGAGCAAAGTACGGGATATGGTGAAACGCGCCAAGGAGCTAAACCAGCCCGCCATCGCGCTCACTGACCACGGCGTGATGTTTGGCGCGATTGAGTTTTACCGTGCCGCCAAAAAGGCGGAGGTGAAGCCGATTATGGGGGTGGAAGCCTACCTCGCCGCCCGTACCCGCAATGACCGTGACCCGGTGAAAGACAAAACCCGGTATCACATGCTCTTGCTGGCGGAAACGCAACAGGGCTATCTGAACCTGCTCAAACTCTGTAGCATCGCCCAATTAGAAGGATTCTACGGGCGACCCCGCATTGACCGTGAAGTTCTGGCGGCGCACAGCGAAGGCATTATTGCCACCACCGGTTGTCTGGCGGCGGAAGTGCCCCGTACTCTGATGTACGAAGGGGAAGAAGCGGCATATCAAAAATTAAAATGGTATCTGGATGTGTTCGGGCGGGATAATTTCTTTCTGGAATTGCAGGGGCATGATATTGAAGAATTGCGCGGGGTGAACAAAACCCTGATTGAATGGTCGAAAAAATATGGGGTCAATCTGGTAGCCACGAACGATGTCCACTATGTTCGTAAAGAGGATGCCGACCCTCACGATGCCCTGCTTTGTATCCAAACCCATGATATTCTCTCGAAAGACAACCGAATGCGCCTGACCCCGATGGGGTCTTATTACATCACCTCGTTTGAAGAGATGATGGGAATTTTCGGGGATTACCCGGAAGCATTGCAAAACACGGTACTGATTGCGGAACGGTGCAACGTAGACCTTGAACATAAGGGCTATCACCTGCCCCAATTCCCGATACCCGCAGGGTTTACCGATGCCGAGGATTACCTGAAATCATTGGTCATGGCGGGAATCAAACAACGGTATGGCGACCACCGCATGGAAGTAGACCCGATTCTAAAAGAAAGGGTGGAACGGGAACTATTTATTATCCATAACATGGGGTTTGATAATTACTTCTTGATTGTCTGGGATTTGTGCCGCTTTGCCGCCGAAGTAGACATCTGGTGGAACGTGCGCGGGTCGGGCGCGGGGTCGGTGGTGGCGTATGCGTTGCGGATTACGAACATTGACCCGATTAAAAATGACCTGATTTTTGAACGTTTTCTGAACCCCGACCGGGTTTCGATGCCTGATATTGATATTGACTTTCCCGATGACCGCCGGAGCGAAATGATTGAATATACCGTGCGGAAATATGGCGCGGAAAAGGTGGCGGCGATTATCACCTTTGGAACGCTGGGGGCGCGGGCGGCGGTGCGGGATGTGGGGCGGGTGCTGGAAATCCCATTGAACGAGGTTGACCGTGTGGCGCGGTTTGTACCGAACGTACCGGGGAAACCTGTTAATTTAGACAAATTACTCTTTGACGATGCGATGTTGGAAGAGTGGCCGACCGAAGCCAGCGACCTGCGCGAGGTCTACCGAAACGAGCCGCAAACCAAACGTCTGCTGGATATGGCGATGAAGCTGGAAGGGCAGACGCGCCACGCTTCCACCCACGCCGCCGGGATTGTGATTTCCGATAAGCCGATTGTGGAATATGCCCCGCTCCACCGCCCGACCAAAGGGGATGATACGGGACCCATTCAACAGGTGGTGCAATTCGACATGAACATTGTCGAAAGCATCGGGTTGTTAAAAGTAGACTTTCTGGGATTGGCAACCATTACCATCATGCGCCGCGCCTGTGAATTGATTGAGCAACGGCACGGACGCAGATTGGATATGAATACCATTCCCTACGAGCGCGTCCCCGATGATGCGAAGCAGGACAAAGATGTTGAGGCGGCATTTAAGCTCTTACAGGCGGGGGAAACGGTAGGGGTCTTTCAAGTGGAAGGGGCGGGGTTGCGCCGTGTCTTGACCGAAATGCGCCCGACGGAGTTTGAACACATCATCGCCGCGATTTCGCTTTACCGCCCCGGTCCGTTGGAATACATTCCGCAATACATTCGCCGGATGCACGGGCAGGAACCGATTAAATACCACCACCCCTTGCAGGAGCCGATTCTGCAAAATACGTTCGGGATCTGTGTCTATCAGGAACAGATCATGCGGATGGCGACCGATTTGGCGGGGTACAGCCCCGGCGAAGCGGATTTGATGCGGCGGGCGGTATCGAAGAAGAAAGCCAAAGATATCGAATATCACAAAGGCATCTTTGTAAAAGGCGCGGTGAACAAAGGGATTTCGCAGGAAGCCGCCGAACGGATTTATGGCGATATTGAATTTTTCGCCCGGTATGGTTTCAACAAATGTGTGACGGGCGATACCGAAGTGATTGATACCGTCACGGGCGCGTTGGTGAAAGTAGCGGATTTACACGCGAACCCGTCACAGGTGAGCCATGTGTTGAGCGTGGATACCCACAAGCTGAAATATCGCACCAAATCGGTGGTGAATGTAGTTGAGAACGGGATCAAACCTGTTTTCCAACTGGCGACTGCCATCGGGCATACAATTTCCGCTACCGATAATCACCCGTTCTACACCCGCGAGGGGTGGAAATTGTTGGGCGAATTGAAGGCAGGGGATGAAATCGCGGTGGCGCGGCACATCGCGGTACGGGGGCATGAACAATGGGATGATGTAGAGGTGCTGACACTAGGGCGGCAATTGGTGGATGGGGAGTTAACCGAATTTACGCCTGATGTCTTTACGCTCAATAACACCCAAATCCACCTTCTGCTCTCACGGTTGGGGTTGGAGGGTCAAAATCCCTACACCCGTTTTGTCACCACATCACGGCGGTTGGGGCAACAACTCCTTCATCTTTATTTACGGATGGGGATTCTGGCAAAATTGGAAGTGATGCCCCTACGGGACGGTGCGGAGCAAGAATGGGGCTTAACCCTGATTCGGAATTATGATCTCAAAGAGGATGTGTATTGGGATACGATTAGTGCGATAGAGCCGAGGGGCGAGGCGATGACCTACGACCTTGAAATAGAGGACACCCACAATTTCATCGCCAACAACATTCTGGTACACAACAGCCACGCGGCGGACTACGCTGTGATTACCGTACAAACCGCTTATCTGAAAGCGCACTATCCCGTTGAATACCTCTGCGCCTTGCTGGAAGTCGAATTTAACGACACCAACAAAGTGCCGGTCTTCCTTAGCGAATGTCGGCGCATGGGGATTCATGTTCTGCCCCCCGACCTGAACAAAAGCGGGGCGAAATTTACGATTGAGCCAAACCCGAATGCAGACAAATTCCCTAAAAACGATTATCGCCGTTGGGCGATTCGGGTGGGGATGGGCGCGATTAAAAACGTAGGGCTGGGAGTGGTGGAGTATATTCTGGCAAAACGGGCAGAAGCAGGCGAGTTCAAAACCCTTGATGATTTCTGCGAACGTGTAGATTTGCGTCAGGTAAACCGCCGTGCGCTGGAATGTCTGACCAAAGTGGGCGTTTTTGACAATATGGTACGCCCCCACGCTCCCGAAGCCCCCCGCGAAACGATGCTGGAATTGATAGACCGCATGATCGGCGTGAGTAGCCAGAGCCACGAAGCCGCCGAAGTCGGACAGATGAGCATGTTCGACATCATGCTAAGCAGTGGCGGACAGGTGTCGCGGGGGTCGGTGCTGAATCCACTGCCAACGCTGGGCAAGATCAACCCCAAGCAACGCCTTGCCGACGAGAAAGAACTGCTGGGGCTGTATATTTCCGAACACCCCTTGCAACAGGTGGCGGAGTTGGTGAAGGGCAAAGTTTCGCATTTCTGCAACGAAATCACCACCGAAATGGTCGGACAGAATGTAGCGGTGGCAGGGTTGCTGGTCAATCATCGGGTGATTACGACCAAAAAGGGCGACCGGATGGCATTCCTCAAATTAGAGGATATGCAAGGGGACATCGAAATTGTTCTTTTCCCGCGCACCTACGAACAATGCAAAGCTGACCTCGTACCCGAAGCGATTCTGTTGGTGGGAGGCAAGGTTGAAGCCCGCAACGATAGCTTCAGTCTGTTGGCAGATAAAGTTCTTACCTTTAGTGCCGATGCCAGGGTAAGTTTCACGCCGCGTGTGGTGGAAGAGGGAATGGAATTTTACGGCGAAATGCCGCCCCTGCCCCCCGATGCGATGGAGTTCTCCGCGCCCACCAATGGGAATGGTGCAATGGGAGCCTACACCGTACCCGTTGTGGGTAACGGGCATGAAAGCGAAACCCCCGCCGAGGTAGATTTGCTCGAGGGGACGCAACGGATTATTACGCTGACCCTGCCCCGCACCGACGATGCCACCCGCGATGTGATCCGCCTGCGCCAGTTGCTGGATTTGATTCGTCAGAATGAGGGGGGTGATACGGTGCATATCTCCGTCACCCTGCCCGATGGACATATCACCAAATTGGGCTTTGGCGACCTGAAAGTGCGCTGGACCGCGCAGGTACGGGAAACCTTGCAGGGCTTGAACATTGAATTTGCGGTACAGGACATTACCCCCGACCCGAAGGCGCGGTATCGGAAAGAGAAAACCCCAGTGTAAAATTTGTAGGGGCGGGTCAGGCATACCAATACCTTTCAAAATGAACCCGTTGACCCGCCCGCCGTTCGGAATGGAACCCGTTGCGATATGAATCCCCCAAAACGACGGCGCAATTCGTTACGGTGGCAAGGACACGATTACAGCGACCCCGGCTCCTATTACGTTACAATATGCACCTATCAACGTGAATTGTGGTTGTGTGATATTGTAAATGGTAAAGTACAGGTATCCGTTTTAGGGAAGATTGTCCAAAATTGTTGGGAGTTGCTTCCAAACCATTATCGGTATGTGCATACGGATGCGTTCATCCTGATGCCCAATCATCTCCATGCCATTCTAACCCTCGCAGACCGCGCCGATGCAAATCCCCGGCATGGCATATCGGCGATAATGCGGTGGTTCAAAGGGTTGTCGGCACGATTTATTAATGAACAACGTGGCTCTCTCGGCACACGGGTCTGGCAACGTAGTTTTTACGATTCTGTAATCAAGCACCCTCGGATGTACGATTTCATCTTCCAATACATCCACAACAATCCTTTACAATGGGAATTGGATCGTCTTCATCCTCACCATCCAAACCCATTTCCGATGATGGATGAGGAATAATAACCCCGACCTGATATGGGTTTCATTCCGAACGACGGGCGGGTCAATAGGTTCCATGCCCACATTGGTTCCATTCCGAACGGCGGGCGGGTCAACGGGTTCATTTTGAAAGGTATTGGTATGCCTGACCCGCCCCTACGAAAATCAACGTTATTTTAAGGTAAATGTCATGGGCGAACTCCCTTTAATCATCCACCCTGACCCCGACGATGCGCAAGCCGCCGAGGTTTTTGTAGATGGCTTGCTGGATGGCAAGCCCTACCGCTTTTTGCTGGATACGGGCGCGGCAAAAACGCGGGTATTGCTGGATCGCTACACCGCTGCCTTCCCAAGCACCGAAAAACACAGCTCCTCCGGGGTCTTTGCGCGGAGCAATAATGATTTGATTACCGTGCCGCGCCTTGAGGTGGGTCCGATTCGTGCTGAAAACGTGACGGTGGTGCGTGCGCCGGGAAGCCCACCGGAGATGCAGAACCTGATCGGGATGGATTTGCTCCAATTCCATCGTTGCCATTTTCAGTTTGATCAGGCGCGCGTGTTGATAGATGAAAAGGAAGAGGAAAGCGACCACCGCTTTTATTCCCTGCTCACTGACCAAAAATTTCACCCCTACCTCACACCGCAATTCGGCAACGTCACCGCCCACGCCGCATGGGATACAGGCGCAAGTATCACGATTGTAGATATGGCGTTTGTACAGAAATACCCTGATTTTTTTCAGGAGGGGGACTATTCCACGGGCACGGATTCAACGGGGATGAGCATGGATACACCCATGTACACCATGGCTCCCGCTTTCATCGGGGACACCTTCTTTCCGCCCCACAGTGTGGCGGGGGTAGACCTTTCCGAAGTCAATTCGATGATTGAAATTCCGATGGATTTTATTCTGGGCTACAGCACCCTGCGCCACGCCAACTGGCTTTTTGATTTTCCGTACAAACGGTGGGCAATTACCAAAATGGTGACGAATTTGTAAAGGTCGTTATCCAATTCACGCAGAGCGTACTCTTTCATGGTGGCATATGACTATCGCCAAACAACGCCTTATTTTGATTGGTGTTTTTTTGTTTATCTTTTTCGGATACCAACTCTACGCACAACAGAAACCAACTTTCCCTTGTGAAACACTCCGTAATAGTCCCATATATGCCCTTGACTTTGAATCTGTAGGAGAGGTTGGGCATAAAAATAGTTTCATTTCGTGGGTAAATTCTCAGTATGGAACGCAACCGCAAGTCGAACTTCAATACATTTCATGGGAAAGCAAAGGTATCCAGTATCAGGCATATTTCACAGGTATAAATTTAGAATTGATTATTATAGATCTAAGTGAATTTGGGATTGAGGTTAAAGATATTATCTCTTGCTTTGGCTCCCCTTCTAAATCATCAACGATAGCCAGAGGCACACTGAGCGGAGTATTAAGCTTCAATTACCTCTGGTACGATAGACTACGGATGTATGCAAAAGGCATCGCTCCTACCGAATCCGCCGATGGCCCTCGACTGCCCCTTAACGAGAATGCCGAAATCCATTCCCTGTTTATATACTCCCCTGCCAACTATGAACACGAACGAGATTAGTGTTTCCCAAACCTTCCGCGTCACCAACCCCGATCACAATGTTTTGTCTGAAACATGGGCGGTTGCGGCGGTGGAATACCCTGTTATTACCTTTTCCGTCACCCGATTTTGGGTGCGGGACATTGCTTATATTCCTATAAGTTCAACCGATACAGTGGTAGGAACGGTGTATCAGGAAAATGAGGAGGGGGTGTTTATCAAAATCATTAAGCCTCCCAGCTTTGATTGGGCTGAAGTAAAAGTGATACTTCAAGCAGAAGAAGCGACTTACATTTTCGATTGAATTGAAAAACGGAGTTTTCAACGGCAGAAACTCCGTTTCTTTTGCAATGTAGACCTTCCTATACCACCGCAACCACCATTTCATAAGTGTTCTGAGAAATCCGCTCCATTCACCCCGGTTTCCACGCTTAGAAACCCGGCATTTTTAGCTTGCCACACCGCTTGGCAAGTGCATACTTTCCCCCTACCATAACAACAGCGTGGTTCATCCTCACATCCCAACGGCGGGAGGTACAAAGATGTCCGAGGCATATCAGCAGGCATACCAACAGTCCATTCAAGACCCCGAAGGCTTCTGGGGCAAGGCGGCGGAAGCGGTGACATGGATTCGGAAATGGGATAAAGTGCTGGACGATGCCAATGCTCCCTTTTACCAATGGTTTCAGGGCGGGGTGGTGAACACCTGTTACAACGCAATAGACCGCCATGTGGAAAACGGACGCGCCGACCAACTCGCCCTCATTTACGACAGCCCGGTCACGGACACCATCGAACGATACACCTACCGCGACTTACAGGAATGGACGGCACGGGTGGCGGGAATGCTGTCTGTGCATGGCGTGGCAAAGGGGGATCGGGTCATCATCTATATGCCGATGGTGCCGGAAGCCGTTGTCGCCATGCTTGCCTGTGCACGCATCGGCGCGGTACATTCGGTGGTCTTTGGCGGCTTTGCTTCCAACGAACTGGCAACGCGGATTGACGATGCCCAGCCAAAAGTGATTCTTTCCGCCTCCTGCGGCATTGAAGTCAACCGGATTATCCCCTACAAACCCCTGCTGGATGCCGCGATAAACCTCTCCCGCCACAAACCCGATTATTGCATTATCCTGCAACGCCCTCACCTCGGTGCGCCGTTGCAGGAAGGGCGGGATGTGGACTGGGCAACCGCCTACGCCGCCGCGCCGATGGTGGAATGTGTCCCCGTTGCCGCCACCGACCCGTTGTATATTCTCTATACCTCCGGCACGACAGGAATGCCCAAAGGGGTGGTACGGGACAATGGCGGGCATCTGGTGGCACTGACATGGAGCATGAAAAACGTTTACAACATGGAGCCGGGCGAGGTCTTCTGGGCGGCTTCCGATGTTGGCTGGGCAGTGGGGCATAGCTATATCACCTACGCGCCCCTTTTTTACGGCTGTACGAGCGTTTTGTATGAAGGTAAACCGGTAGGTACGCCCAACCCCGGCGCGTTCTGGCGTGTGATTTCGCAACACAACGTTCGGGTGCTGTTCACCGCCCCCACCACCTTCCGCGCCATCAAGCGGGAAGACCCCAACGCCGACTACATGAAGGCATATGATTTGAGCCACTTCCGCACCCTCTTTCTGGCGGGGGAACGGTGCGACCCCGACACCCTGCAATGGGCAATGGAGAAATTGGGTGTGCCGGTGATTGACCATTGGTGGCAAACCGAAACCGGGTGGCCCATGGGGGCAAATTGTGTCGGATTGGGGATGTTGCCGATTAAACCCGGCTCCTGCGCCACCCCCGTTCCCGGCTATCACATTCAGGTGCTGGATGGTATGGGCGAGCCTGTTGGAGCGGGGGAAATTGGCAGTATCGTGGTGAAATTGCCGATGCCGCCCGGCTGTCTGCCTACCCTCTGGAATAACGATCAACGGTATGTGGATTCCTACCTGAGCCAGTTCCCCGGCTATTACAAAACCGCCGATGCGGGCTTTATAGATGAAGATGGCTATGTCTGGGTAATGAGCCGCACCGACGACATCATCAATGTGGCAGGGCATCGTTTGTCCACCGGGCAGATGGAGGAAGTGCTTGCCAGCCATCCCGATGTCGCGGAGTGTGCGGTGGTGGGGGTGCATGACCCGCTTAAAGGGGAAATTCCGGTGGGCTTTGTAGTGTTGAAGGCGGGGGTGCGTCGCCCCCATGATGAGATTGTGAAAGAGGTCATTGCAATGGTACGGGAACGAATTGGGCCCGTCGCCTCGTTTAAGGTTGCGGCGGTGGTGGATTTACTGCCCAAAACCCGTTCCGGGAAAATTCTACGCGGTACGATTAAAAAGATTGCCGATGGTGCCGACTACACCATGCCCGCCACGATTGACAATCCCGCCGCGTTGGAGCATTTGACGGAAGTTCTTGGGGTGTTGGGGTATCCACATTGACGTGAAACGAGAAAGGGGAAACGAGAAATGCTTCTTCCTGTTTCCATTTTCACGTTTCTCATTTCTCCTTTCTCATTTCCCGAATGGATTGCCCGACCCTGACGATGGATTTACAATAGCCAAACGATCTATCCATCTATAAGGAGAAACTTCCTTGTCTACCGAGGACAACACCCCCCTGATTGCGGTCGGGCAACAATGCCATGTGGTTCGCCCTGATTCCACCTATGCAGGCAAGCAAGGGCTGGATTATTTTGCCGGAATTTCTGCTGAAAGCGTGGGGGCAAAAGCCCTGTGTATGCACCTTCTGAAAATGCCACCCGGTATCCGCGCCAAAGCGCACCTCCACGCCCACCACGAAACCGCTATTTATCTGTTAAGCGGCGAGGTGGAAGTGCTACATGGCGATGCCCTGCAATATCATACCGTGATGAAGGCAGGCGAATTGATGTATATTCCCGCCGGAGTCCCCCACCTACCCTACAACAACAGCGATAGTGAAGCCGTCGCCATCCTCGCCCGCACCGACCCCAACGAGCAAGAGAGTGTGGTACTGTTACCGGAATTGGAAGCATAGCGTATTGGAAGTGCATAGTGCATGTTGCATATTGCATAGACGACACAACGTATAGCTTGTCGTTGTCGTTTATGCAATATGCACGATGAAATATGCAATCAGAGGTCTGATGAAAATTGAAGCCAAACTGGAATACATGGGGTTGGTGCTTCCTGCGCCGGTTCAAGTGCCGGGGGGTATGAAACTCCCCTTTGAATTTGTACGGATACGGGGCAACCGTGCCTATATCTCAGGGCATGTGGCGTTAAATGACGATGGTTCGATTGCTAAACCACTTGGTAAAGTGGGGGCAGAGGTTTCGATTGAAGAAGGCTACCGTTCCGCCTATGCGGTGGCGGTGGCGCATCTGGCAAGCCTGAAACGCGCCCTCGGCGACCTTGACCGTGTAACCGCGTGGCTTCGTGTTTATGTGATGATTAATGCCGCACCGGGCTTTATCCATACACCGCCTGTTGCCAATGGTTATTCTGATTTAATTTTGGAATTGTACGGACCGGACATCGGCGCACACGCCCGTTCTGCGGTGGGGATGCAACTCCCCTTTAATGCCCCTGTGGAAATTGAGGCAGAGGTCGAGATTGACGGAGGATAATGGCTAGGTTGTGAAATCCTCCGCTCGTATGGTGATAGTTGCATATAGACCTTGTGAAAGGAATTTGAGATGAGTAACCCCACGCCGCATACCACGGTCAATGAACAGGGTGATACCCTGACATACCTGGATGATGAGATACTATACCCGCCCGCGATTGATAAAGAGAATCCGCCCGATGTCACGGTAAAAAGTTTGCCTGCCCCCCCTGTTTCAGATGTGAATCTGGATGTGCCCTTCATCCATCAGTTGTGGGACACGCCAAATTGGTTTAACGGGCATTGGGCGTGCGGACCGACCAGTGCGGCAATGGTGGTTGCGTATTACGGGTTACTGGAACCAATTCCCCTCACGGTCAAATCCCCCTTTCCCCATACGACCCAATACGGCTGGTATGTAGCAAACGATTTTACGCATAATAGCTACCGTTTTGACCGTATCGCCCAAACGCCAAACGGACCCGCGCAGGGCTTATACGGGACGGCGGTATCGAAGGTGGCGAAGTTGGGGTGGGTGGCAATTGCCGAAGGGCAAACCGCAAAAGGTCTGCATATCGGCATGTTGCCCCTGCTTCGCACCTTTTTAGAGCCAATTGGCAACCGAGTACGTTCCACCACGCCCGACGAAAAAATCGTTAAAGAATCGCTGGATAACGGACATCCGGTGATTATATCAGGGCAACCCTTCGGCTTGGCGGGGCATTTGATGGTGATTCGCGGCTATTACTATGACCCGAAACTTGATTTATATGGCTGGATTATGAACGACCCCTACGGCTACCGCTCCGATGGCAGTTCCGATTTCGACGGGGGCAACGTGGTTTATCTCTGGCACGAAATTAAGCCAAAATATATGTATGTGATTAGCGGACCGGGGCAACCACCCCTCAAATAGATGCGTGTTGCGGGAATTTCCTTCCCCAACCTAAAGAATGGGGCTAAGAAATACGGGGACTTGCGAAATAACACGATTGGTTCCGAAGTTTCATGTATTCAATAGGCTTGCCCTTCCAGGGCGGGGGACACGGTGCAACCCTATCAATTCCCGCTCCACTAACCGTCACTCCAAACACCTTTCAGGACTCTTCACCATGATTACCGTAGCGAACCGAATTTATGTCAACCCTGAGTATGCCGACCACTTTGAGGATAATTTCCGCAACCGCGCCGGGTTGGTGGATAAGATGCCGGGCTTTTTGTCCAACCAACTCCTGCGCCCCGTAAAAGATGGCGACCCCTAT
>CBKYSX010000041.1:0-12482 GCA_966690745.1 uncultured Ardenticatenales bacterium | reverse complement strand
GACATCACCACTGCGCTCTATCTTTTTGCATTTAAAGGTCAATATTAACCACTGCCCGGATTTCAATCGTACCCAACCGTGCCTGCGGCATGGTGCGGGCAGTCCGAATCGCCTCATTCATATCTTTTGCCCGAATTAAGTAAACCCTGCTTAGGAAGGTAGATTGGGGGGCAACCACAACCGCTTCATCACGTAAGGATAATCTTGCCGCCCCATCCGCTGGAAGTAGTGCGCTCCATATCAGATAGCCGCTTTCCTGTAGGGCGCGATTGTTCTCTTTACAAGCCTCTGCCAGTAAAGGGTCGTCATCGTGGAACGAGGTGTTTTGCTCCCCGTATACCAACAACAGATACTCCATGAATGACATCTGTTATGACCGGAACGGACGGGATAGCACAAGGTCACGCAAACGGGCATCCCGCAGTAGCAATGCGCCCCAGAGCAACGCGCCAATGATGAACGGAAAGAGGAGCGAAAAGAGGGGCGCATCAACCCGCACCTGTGTGGCAAGTGCGCCGCCAAGATACCCGGTCATCAAAATCGCGCCGATGACAGAGGTGCGCGGAATCAGGTAGAGGACCAAACACGCCAGCTCTAACAGACCCAGAATCGGTACGAGAGCCGCCGCAAACCCGAACCCGACAGTGGGTGTGACCGCTTCGGGATGCTGAATAATTTTGATGATGCTATCAAAGCCCAGAAACAGGACGAGAAAACCGATCATCAAACGACTGCTCCATTGAGCGATAGAGCGGGACGGGTGCGTGGTCAAAGCGAGCGTTGCCATGAGAATCTCCTGATATTGTAGGGTTGTGGTGTACTGACAGGGAAGGATGGAGCAGAAGAGTGAACAAACTCCCCCTCTTGGGAGGGGGTGGGTTGTCGTTTCCCCGATTCACTCTGCTTTGTCAATAGACTGTCGAATTGAGATAGGTGGAAGGAAGGTAGACCGCTGTCTGTTCAAGGGGGTCTACCCCCTGTCCCCGTAGGGTTTAGCCTTGCGGGGTCGGGGGCGAATCGGTCAACTGCATAATTTCGCCTTCCCCATCCCCTGCGATGGTCATAAAGCGGTGGGCTTCTTCAATTGCCTCTTCTTTGGAATTCACATTGATAATGACCCAGCCTGCCATCACTTCTTTTGCTTCGGGGAAGGGACCATCGGTAACGGTGAATTTGCCTTCGGCAAGGCGTACCCGCGCCCCGAACGAACTGGGAAACATCCCGCCGGTTGCCACCAGTTTTCCGGCTTTGGCGGCATCTTCGCCAAACTTACCCAATTCCATCATTTTCTCCGGGCTGGGCGGGGTTGCATCATCAGGGGTGTAAATCATCAAAAATTGCATCAGCTTCTCCTTGGAATGAGGCGCGTATTCTTTGCGCCATTGAATTTGAATGTCAGTTTGGTTTCTTTTGCCTGACATTAAATAGTCGTCCGGCATACCCCTATTTCGACAACCAAAACTACCAATTTTCAAAATTCAATTTTTTGTGGAAGTGACGCACTTCGAACGAGAAACGAGGGTAAACTGTCCTCCGGGTGTCCTCCGGGCAAGATGCTTACCCTCAACTGAGTGGCTCCTCTTTTGCTCCCTTTTCGGATAATTCGGCAAGGCGTTGTTCAATAAAACGCCGCTCCGGTTCCTGTTGTGCCAGCTTCAACGCCCGTTGGTAGGCACGGCGGGCGGAGTCGGTTTTTCCCAATTGGCGGTATAAATCTGCCTGTATCGCATGTGCCAGATGGTATTCGGTTAAATCTCCCCGTTCCAGAATAGATTCAATAAGCGTAAGGGCTTCTGTGGGACCCGCTTGCATTGCCACTGCCACGGCACGATTTAATTCGACAATCGGTGATGGAGCCGCCCGGAGCAGAGCGTCATACAATTCCACAATTTGCGTCCAGTGGGTGTCTGCAAAGGTGGGCGCGGTGGCGTGGGTGGCGGCAATGGCGGCTTGCAGGGCGTAAGGACCAATCTGTTCCCCCGACAATGCCTGCTCCACCAACTGTACCCCTTCCCGAATTTGGGGTTGATTCCATCGAGAACGATCTTGATGTTCTAGCAAAATCAAATCACCACTGGGGGTGGCGCGGGTGAGGCGGCGCGATTCGTGGAGCAACATCAAGGCAAGCAACCCCTGTACTTCCGGTTCAGGCAATAATTCCAGTAGAAGCCGCCCCAACCGCAGGGCTTCGCCGGAAAGGTCGGGGCGGGTCAACACATCGCCCGCCGATGCCGAATACCCCTCATTAAAAACCAGATAGATAACGTGGAGCACGGCTCCCAACCGTTCCTGCAAGTCCCCCCGCGCCGGAACTTCATAAGGAATACGGGCATCACGGATTTTGGCTTTTGCCCGCACAATACGCTGTGCCAGCGTGGGAACCGGAACCAGGAACGCGCTTGCAATCGCTTCGGTGGTCAGCCCGCAGACTTCGCGCAGGGTGAGCGCGATGCGGGCTTCCGGGGTAAGCACCGGATGGCAACAGGTAAATATCAACCGCAGTCGGGCATCCTCAATGTCCCTGTCGTTTTCATCAGGTATCTCATCTGACGTTTGTTCAATCTGCTCCGCCATTCCGTTCAATAAGGCATCGTATCGTGCCCGACGGCGCACCGCATCTATCGCTTTGAAACGACCCGTTGAAACCAGCCAGGGGCGCGGGTTCGCCGGAATCCCGGTGACGTGCCATTGCTCCATTGCCGCCCGAAACGCCTCCTGTAATGCTTCCTCTGCCAGGTCAAAATCACCCAGCAAGCGAATCAGGGTGGCAAAAATACGGCGGGATTCGGTCTGATATAGGGCTTCAATTTGCTCGCGCACTATCACAGCATTTTCATTCATCGAAATTCCTCCCATCTTTCCTTATTCATATTAAAGGATATTGTGAAATATTCTTTTAATCTGTCCATCAAAAAGATGTTGCTCAGGTTTCGATACTAGCAGGGGGTTATTGAATAGGGAACCGGGGAAGGAATAGTAAAAGTTTTGGTTATGTCGGACGGTCACGGCGATAAGGTTCCATCTTATAATTGCGTTATCTGTCGTGATGCCAACCGATCCCCCGATTCAGGGTCGTGGGTAGGGAGATAAACCGTTGGATGAATTTCAAGGTGATTACGTATATGTACTACCGAACGGGCGGCGGCAGGTAAATCCTCACAAATCCCGCCGAGGGTTTGAGTACGCAGTTGATCTTCATTAAAAGTGACATCGCCCGCAAACAAAATATCATGGTCGGGGGTGCGAAGGAGGACGGATTGATGTCCCAAACTATGTCCCGGTGTCGGGAGAATGACCACATCTCCCGCTTTGGTGATGGGGTAACTCATCGGAAACGCCCCCACCGGGTCAGACTTATAGTCTACAAGGGTCGGCTGAAAATGTGTCGCCCAGCGGCAGGGCAATGCCCCTTGCCGTGACCCGTAAAATTCCGCCCTCGCCACCAAAAATTCAGCCTTCGGAAAATGGGCAATCCCTCTGGCATGGTCAGAGTGAAGATGGGTTAATACCACCCATCGCACCTCTTCCGGCGAAATACCCCGTGTCTTCAGTTGCGGTCCGATTTCCTGGTCGGGCGATACCTGAAATCGAAGATTGCGGCGAAAGAAAAAGCCCGTACCCGGATCGCAATTGAAATAGTCGGGATCGGCGGTACGTGCCGTTTCCCCTGTATCTATCACAATGACCCCTTCAGGATGTTCAATCACCCATACATAAATAGGTAAAGTGGGCGTAAAGCGTGGGTCGGCAACAATAGTGGCAAGACGAAGCGCGGCGGGACCGACAAGTTGATAATGCGCTTTTTTCACCGCAACGGTTCCGGTTTGGATGGCGTGAAGGTTCATGGTTCACTCTCGTTTATCATTTGAGATGCGTACCCTCTTATTTAGGAGTTACGCGGTTGAGGATAAACATAGTTCCCCCGGAGAATTATGTTTATCCTCGTTTCTCGCTTGAAGTACGTAATTTCTATTATTGTAAAAAATGGGAAAAGGAGATGCGTCACAGGGTCAGGCGCATGACAAGAACGCATTTTTGGATATAGTCTGAAACATCCTGTTTCTGTGGCAGGGCAAGCAAAGGAATGTTATTCATGGCATGGTTGGATACGCTGGGTCGGGAGATTCGGCTCACCGCTCTTAGCAGTTGCGCGGGTTGAGCCTCTAAAATGGGGCCGGCGGTGCTGGCTCAAGTTTTAGAACCGCTCAAAGGATTCTGGCGCGACCATAACGACCCCAACCTCCTGGTAGGGTTAGACATCGCGGATGATGCGGCGGTCTATCGGATGTCCGATACCCAAGCCATCATTCAGACGGTGGACTTTTTCACACCCATTGTAGATGACCCCCGTATTTACGGCGCGGTTGCCGCCGCCAATGCGGTCAGCGACATCTATGCTATGGGGGGTGAAGTTCTGCTTGCCTTGAATATCGGCGGCTTCCCGGCGGAGTTGCCTCCCGCAATGATTAGCGAAATTTTTATGGGGGCGGCGGAAGTAATGAAACAGGCGGGGGGAATTATTGTCGGGGGGCATACGGTGACAGACAACGAACCGAAATTCGGATTGGTTGTAACGGGAACGATCCACCCCGACAATATTTTGACAGTAGCGGGGGCACAACCGGGGGATATATTGATTCTGACCAAACCCCTCGGCAATGGCATTATTGCCACCGCCGCCCGCGCCGATGGCTTAACCGACCCCGCCCACATGGAAAATGCCGTGCGCTGGATGACTACGCTCAATCGCGGAGCGGCGCGGGCGATGCGGCGTGTGGGGGCCCATGCCTGTACGGATGTCACCGGTTTTGGGTTGCTGGGTCATGCCAGCGAAATGGCAGAAGCAAGCGGAGTCAATTTTCGCATTTCCATGAACACTTTGCCTGTGTTGGATGGCGCGTTGGCATACGTGGCACAGGGCTATACCACAGGCGGAGCAGGACGCAATCAACAATTTTTTGCGAAGGTCGAACTATCCGAAGCATATGTGGATAGCCCCGTCCCTTCAGGGCAGGGACACGGGGTAGACGAAAATCTGCTCAAAGTGGCGTGGGACCCGCAAACAAGTGGGGGGTTGTTGATTGCAGTCGCGGCAGAAAAAGAAGCCGATTTGATACAGGTACTAGCCGAAGAAGGAGTAAAGGGGTATATAATAGGAAAGGTGACGGAGCAAGGGGAAGGAAAAGTCACCCTGGAAGTATAGAAGCCGTTACTGTTTGGAAAATTAGGGGTTTAACTCATACGGATAGAATTTCAACTGCAAAGCAGATGTTCCCGGCGAACATAACTATTTGTGGTCTATAGATGAGAAGGTACGCAGTTGAGGATAAAAATAATTCCGGCAGAGAATTATTTTTATCCTCCTTTTCCGCTCGAAGGGCGTACCTTCTATACGCAAGGAAGTAGCAGAAATGAGCAACCATAACGGAACAGCGCGGCGGGTCGTGGTAACAGGGATGGGCACAGTAAACCCATTGGGCAATGATGTTCATACGACATGGACAAGCCTGTTAGAGGGGCGGCGCGTGGTCAAGCCGATTGAGCGGTTTGATACGACCCATTTTCTCACCAAAATCGCGGCACAGGTCAACGGCTTCGATATTGAACTGTATGACCACCTCGTTTCCAAAAAAGAAGCGCGGCGCATGGATTTGAATATCCAATATGCGATTGCCGCCACCGCCGAAGCGATGAATGATGCTGAATTGCGGGTTGAATCGAATGCGCAGGGGGATGAGTACGGCAATATCATTGGTACGGGCATCGGTGGGCTGGAAACCATGTTTGACAGCCATAAGACCTTGCTGGAAAAAGGACCGATGCGGGTCAGTCCCTTTACCGCCACCCAGATGTTGCCCAACATGGCTTCGGGGATTGTGGGGATTACCTTTAATTTGCGCGGACCCTCTTATGCTCCCGTTTCTGCCTGTGCCACCGGCAACCATTCGATTGGCGAGGCGATGGAAATCATCAAACGCGGCGATGCCGAGGTGATGATTGCGGGTGGGACGGAAGCCCCCCTTACACCCTTCGGGTTGGCGGCATTCCACCGCACCACGGCTCTCACCACGCGCAATGATGATCCCGGTCATGCCTCGCGTCCGTTCGACAAAGACCGTGAAGGCTTTGTGATTAGTGAAGGGGCGGGGATTATTATTCTGGAATCGTTGGAACACGCCCAAAAGCGGGGTGCAACGATTTATGCCGAACTGATTGGCTATGGCGCAAGTACCGATGCTTACCATACCTCCTCCCCCCCCGAAGGGGGCGAAGGCGCGGCGCGGGCGGTAAAAATTGCCCTGCGGAAAGCGGGCATTGCGCCGGAAGAGATTGATTATATCAACGCGCACGGCACGAGTACGCCGATGAACGACAAGGCGGAAACGGCGGCAATCAAATCGGCATTGGGTGACCATGCTTACAAGATTCCGATTTCCAGCACCAAGAGTATGTCCGGGCATTTATTGGGCGCGGCTGGGGCATTGGAAGCGATTGTCTGTATCAAGACCATTACTTCCGGGATGATTCACCCCACGCTCAATTTGGAAAACCCCGACCTTGAAAATGGCTGTGATTTGGACTATGTTCCCGGCACAGCACGGAAACAAGATGTCAATATCGTGATGTCCAACAGTTTCGGTTTCGGCGGACACAACGCGGCATTGATTTTTAAGAAGTACGAGGAGTAGTTCCCGCTATTGTAAAGCGTACATGACCAGAGAGGAGAGTGGAGAGCGAAGAGCGATGGAAAACGGGTTGCTCTTTTCTCTCCACTCTCCTCTCTCCTTTCTCTCTATGGATTCCTACGCGGCATACCAACAAAAAATCGGGTTCACCTTTCAGGATGTTACCTTTTTGCAACGGGCATTAACGCATCGTTCCTATCTGAATGAGGTTCCCGACCATCCCTTCCCGCACAACGAACGGTTGGAATTTTTGGGGGATGCGATTATTGATTTTATCGTAGGGGAATACCTCTTTCATCAATTGCCCGCGATGCGCGAAGGGGATTTAACCCTGCTACGGGCGCGGTTGGTGAGCGAGGACGCGCTGGCGGGCTTTGCCACCCGCATTGAGTTGGGTCAAGAAGTATTGATGGGGCGGGGTGAGGAAGTGACCGGGGGGCGCACCCGTGCCGCTCTGCTGGCGGATTCTTTTGAAGCGTTGATTGCCGCCATGTATTTGGATCAAGGGATGGGAGCGGTGATGGCGTGGGTTCAACCGTTGCTCGTTCCGGTGGTGGCGGAGCTGGTGGCGCAGGGGTCCGGGAAAGATGCGCGAACCATCTTACAAGAGGTTATGCAAGGGGAGCGAGGGCAGACCCCCCGTTATATTGTTGTGGGGCAGGAAGGACCTGACCACGAACGGATTTTTACCACCGAGGTGCGGGTTGGGGATGAAGTGCTGGGGGTAGGCAAGGGGCGTTCCAAACAGCTGGCGGCGCAAGCGGCGGCTCAGGATGCCTTAGAGCGGCGCACTGAAACCCCGGAATAATCAAAAAAAGCGGGCATTTGCCCACTTTTTTGATGGAATTTCCCCGGAACTCGCTCACGGCAATAAAGTGACCGTGCTGTAGACCCGCCTCTTTAGAGCGGGCACGATGATGATTACACCCTGTTTTAGTCACACGAATATTCGTAGTTACCGGGCGGTGGTGCGCCCCCGACCCCTTGCATCAGGGGGAGATAGAGTTTGCGTCCGCCCGATGAAGGGGGCGGCGGGGGTGGCGTATCTACATAGGCGGCGGTGCAGGTGCGCCACGTAACATTGCCCGCACCATCGGCGGCGTAGACCCGTACCGGGTCGGGATTGCTCAGCGTGACAGTCGCAGAGGTGTTCGGGTCAGCAGGGCGGGTGGCAATCAGTACCTCATCTATATCCAGCGATTGCGTCCCATGCCATTCGACTTGCACCGAAAGCGATTCAACCCCGTAACTGCCGCTTGTATACTCCGCTGTACCATCCACATCGGCATAGAACCATACCCATTCATTCCCCGGTGGAAAATCCCCTGCCATGATATAGCGGATTCCCCGTTGTAACGGGGTGGCGGCACTGTCAAAAACACGGATCGTGGCGACTTGAGCGTCGCTGTTCCGTTCGGGCGTGCGAAGGCGCACCCACACACGAAAGTAACCCGCACCGACAGATTTAGGTATGGTGCTATAGGTTGTCGGGTTATGGGTAGCAGGGTCATAACGCAATGCCGCACCCCCGCTTGCGCTACCATCACCGATAACAGTGCCGTAGGTTGCCCCCTGTTCTGCCTGCTCTTGCCACATAGGAGCCGACCAGCCGATACGGGCAATGCCACTCAACGTATCACTGCCACTGGTGTTTAGGGACGCGTTGAAGGGTGTTCCGGGTGAAATCGGTCCGCTTAATGCCAACGTCGCCGAAAGGGCGGGCAGGGTACGGTCAATCCCCAGATACAACACAGGCAAATCGCCGCCTCGTACCACGCCCATTGGCGCGAATTCAACCCGGTAATCATCGAGAGGGACATCTCCGTAAGCGGCAATTTGGAAAAGATGGCGGTAGCCGTTGCTACTATCCGAATCTGGCACCCAATTGCCAACCTGCCAATTGCCCCCGGTGCGATAATATTCCCGCGCCTGCGTCCCCGCAATATTTACCCCGTTCAGGTCTACCAACAGCGCACTGCCGCGCACATAGGCATAAGGAGGACGGTTGGTCGTATCCAGTAGAGTATCTCCACTTCCGGCGGGGGGTTCGACTTTCGTAGCCGTGTAGTAGTGCAACAGAATATCAACATACCCCCATCCCGCTTCTGCCAATCGTCTGCCGCCCACCTGCGAATAGCCTTGCCCGTGTCCGCGCCGCCGTGTACCAAAAGAAAGCGGGTCGTCCACTGCGCTTAAGGCAACATGCCCGTAGGCGTTTTGTTTCGTCGGGCTGGCATTTTCGGCGGAAAAGAGTGCCGCTACCAATTCGCCCTCTATCGTCAGGTGTTGCCCTGTAGTCGCATCCACCGCCGCATTGGTAGAAGGGTAGGTGCTGTCGCACATATATTGGTGTGCAGTGGTATCGTTGACATGAAATTCCGCATCGGGGTTCGCCAGCACATACCGCCACGCATAAGTACGGGCGGCAATGGCTTGCGCTTTCAACGCCTCGGCGGGATAGGAAGGCGGCGATTCGTGGGGAACCACTCGCTTGATGTACTCTTCAAAAGGAATCGTATCAATTTGTCCATCCGGCACACCGGGGCGGCAATTGTTTTGCGCGGCAACGTGTTTCACCCGAATGATGGCAGGGGGTACATGGTCAACGCCTCCAAGGGCGGAAGGTAGCGGGCGCGGAAGTTCAGTCGTAAGGGTTTCGTAGGTCGGTTGGTTGGCGGGAATTAACCATATATCCCCATCGCGCAAGAAAGCAAGGGTATGTCCATCGGGGCTGAAGATGGGCGCGGATTCTTCCACGCCGTTATGGGTAAGTTGGGTCCAGTCGTCCGTAGTGAGGTCATAACGCCATAATTCCCCCAGCGAAATCGTTTCCGCGCCATGCGACGTGCGGGACACCACTACCGATTCCCCGTCAGCACTGATAGCGGGTTGCCCTAAAATATCCGTATCGCTTTCCCATACCGCCTGCCCGTTGAACAGCAGACGATGGGTGGTCTGTTCGACTTCAACCGAAAGCGCATCGGTTTCGGTACGGACGGCGCAGGGTTGTGCCATACATGAAGTACGATTACCTGTCAGTGCCGACACTGCCCATCTGGTGTCGCCGTCCGTATCAATGGCAACGATGGAATCCCCCTGCCATAACAACAAATTATCATAGCCCGCTCCAATAGTTAAGCGGGTGGGTTCGCGCACCATGAGGGAACTCGCGATGGCGGGGGAATCGGTAGTGAAAAGGCTTACCCCCCACAATAGCAGAAGGGGTAGGATAAAGCGGTGGATCATCATAACAATCGCCTGGTGTGGCACTCCATTTTGGTCGTGGTTGCCATCATATCAAAATAAACTGAGATTACCCAGCGATTTTCATATTGTGAGGAAAAATACTTTTTGATGGGCAACAATCCCGTTCCGTCGCTTAAACGTGGTAAAATACCTGAAGAGAGAATGATTGGGGTTGAATCCGACCCCCTTCTCCCGCCCGAATGAAGATTAATAATGAAAAGCAGAAACCTGCTCCATCCCCTACCCTGGATAGGTAGGGCTAATGAATACGGGGTTCCCGTTGGGAGATGTCCGTATTTTGTAGCCCCGCCCTTGAGGTCGGGGAACGGTAGGGTGCGCGCTTATTTTCTTCATCAGGACGGAGCTATAAATCTGAACAACATACAATCGCTTTTGCAATACAACGTGGGGCAACGGAGTTCGTTGCTTTTCACTAATCACTGACCACTAATCACTATTCACTTCACTCACCCGAGGTAAATCGGATGGCAAAACTAGTATTACTTGACGGGCATTCGCTGGCATACCGCGCCTTTTTTGCCCTACCCCCGGAAATGGCAACCAAAAAAGGCGAACTGACCAACGCCATCTTCGGCTTTACCGTGATGTTGCTGGATGTATTGGAAAAAGAAAAGCCTGATTACATTGCCGTGTCCTTTGATGTGGGCAAAACATGGCGACATGAAGCCTATGCCGCATACAAAGGACACCGCGCCAAAAGCCCGGACGAACTCCGCGCTCAGGTGGAACGAATCAAAGAGTTGGTAAAAACCTTCAACATTCCGATTTACACCGCCGAAGGGTGGGAGGCAGACGATGTGTTGGGAACCCTTGCCCGCCAATGTGAAGCGGAGGGGGTAGATGTTCTGATTGTCACAGGGGACACCGACGCACATCAGTTGGTGACGGAAAAAGTTTCGGTGCAGAACGCCGGACGTTCCTTCCGAGATGCGCGGCTCTATACCCCTGCCGATATTCGGGAACGCTATGGCTTAGAGGCGCGGCAACTACCCGATTACAAGGCGATTTTAGGGGATAAAAGCGATAACATTCCCGGCGTGGCGGGCATTGGGGACAAAGGCGCGACCCAACTTCTGCAAAGTTATGAAACGTTAGAAAACATTTATGAGCATTTGGATGAATTGAAAGAGGGGATTCGTAAAAAACTGGAGGCAAGCCGTGAAGAAGCCTTCATCAGTAAAAAATTGGCAATCATTGAAACCCAGGTCCCCAACGTCACTTTAGAATTGGCAAAAAGCCACACACATGAATTTGACCGGGGAGCGGTGATTCAACTGTTCCGCGACCTTGAATTTCATTCATTGATAGAAAAGATTCCCGCCAGTGATGGCACGATTGCTGAAGTTGCCATTGAACCGGATGAGCCGGAAATTGAAACCGATTACCGCTTAATTACCACCGAAGCAGAACTGAAAGAGGTGGGTAAGGCGATTGCGGCGGCAAAAGGAATTGCTATAGATACCGAAACCACCAGCCAGAACCCGATGGAAGCCCGGATTGTCGGGATTTCGATTGGCGTGGGCGATGGCAAAGCCTTTTACATCCCTATCGGGCATCGCGCCGATTTACCGTCGGGGCAATTAAGTTTTGATATGGAAAAGCCCGCCGACCCGCGCAATATAAAATTGGAAACGGTGGTGGCGTGGCTCAATCCGTTGCTGGCGCGGAAAGGGTTGGAAATTTATGCCCACAACGCCAAATATGATTGTATTGTCTTAGAGCAACATGGCTTTAAGGTTCCCAATATTCACCACGATACGCTCATCGGGGCGTGGATTCTCAATCCGGGGGCGCGGAATCTGGGGTTAAAAGCATTGGCGCAAAATGAACTCAATGTCACCATGACCAACATTGAGGAACTGATTGGCACAGGCAAAAACCAAATCACGATGGATTTGGTGGATGTGAACAAAGCCGCGCCGTATGCTTCTGCCGATGTGGACATTACTTGCCGCCTCGTGCCGGGACAGAAGGAACGATTGGAAAAGCGGGCGTTGTATCAATTGTTCCACGAACATGAAATGCCATTGGTGGGCGTGCTATCCCATATGGAGCAGACCGGCGTATTATTCGATCCTCACGCTCTGCGCCCCGTCCATGAACAAATTACCACCCGCTTGCGTGAATTGGAAGAAGAGATTTATAAAGCGGCAGGGATGCACTTTAACATCAATTCGCCCCAACAACTTTCGGATATCCTCTTCATCAATCTGGGGTTGGACAAGAAGAAAAGCAGTAAAACCCAGACGGGCTATTACTCCACCGCCGTCAATGTGCTGGAAAACTTAACCGGGGCGCATCCTATTGTCGGGTTCATTATGGAACAGCGCACCCTGCAAAAATTGCTTTCCACCTATATTGACCAACTGCCGCGACAGGTAAACCCCAAAACGGGGCGAATTCACAGCGATTTTTCGATGATTGTGGCGGAAACAGGGAGGCTTAGTTCCAACAACCCCAACTTGCAGAATATCCCGGTGCGGACCGAATTGGGGCGCGAGATTCGGCGGGGGTTTATTGCTCCCACCG
>CBKYSX010000040.1:0-12554 GCA_966690745.1 uncultured Ardenticatenales bacterium | reverse complement strand
ATCCTCCTATTTTACAACCTTTTCTCCCTTCTTAGTTCATAACACCCTCTAGTAGAGTCCAAGACTTTGACCTCCCGCTACCTCAAACCCATCCCCCTTACAGAGGAACAACGCCAACAATTATTATCCTTTTTAGATGCGCCACTGCTGTTAAACACCATTCATCGGGTGCAATTTTTAGAGGATGCGGGGCTGAAAAAACTGATTCCCTACCTCCATTTTGATGCCCCACAACACACCTTTGTGCGAAACCTTCTGGATACCTGCATCACCTTTGGCATAGATATAGAAACGGGCACACCCTATCTCACCAAATTGCTACGCCACCTCAAAGAAACCGTCTGGGTAGGGCAACCCACCCCACGCGCCTTCGTGGAACACCTATTAGGGACAACCCCCGCCTCCGCCGCGCAAACCCGGTTGGCGCAGGGGATTTTGGAAGCGGTGCAGGCGGTTTGTTCGTGGTGGCCCTAGGGAGTATTGAGTAATGGGTATTGAGAAAAGGGAGTTTGGTGTTCAAAGGTTGCGAATCCACTAGGGGGTATCCGCAACGTTAGCAAGGTTCGCAACCTTAGCAACCCTCACGATAGCGAACCTTGCAGGGGTCTCCCTACTTCTAGCCTCCGTCGCCATCGTAGCCATCGTCCACACACACCCACTTGCTTTCTGCGTCCTGCATCCCGCGTCCTGGAATCGGCACATTCCCCGTTTCAACTACAATACCCCCCGTCTTTACCCGATTCCGATGGACTGCTCATGCCCTTACGCCTCACCGTTATCATCCTTGCCCTGTGCATCGCCGCCTGTTCGGCGGGGGAAACCCCTGCGATCAACGAAGCACCCCCGTCCACCCCGACCCCAACCATCAGCGAGGGGGTAGCGATTCCCACCGAAAGTCCCGCCACGCCCGAACCCACCGGGGTCGTCACCCCACCCACCGAATATCCCCTCTTGTTCGCCTCCGATGAATCGGGACGGGGACAATTGTATCTGATGGTCAACGGGATGAAACGGATGATTCCGCTCCCCCAGGCAGTGGAAAGCGCGTGGCAACCCGCCCTGCACCCCGACGGGCAACAGATCCTCTTCACCGGGCGGCGCAACGGGCAATCGGATATTGCCCTCACCACCCTACAAGGGCAAGCCGTCACATGGCTGACCGACCAACCCGCCGACGATTTCAGCCCCGCGTGGTCGCCGGACGGGCAGAGCATGGCGTGGGTATCGGAACAGGGCGGGCGCGGGCATGTCTGGCTGAAATCCATATCAGGGGCAGGCGGAGCGGTGCGGCTCCCCTCCATCATGGGCGACCAACAAACCCGCAACCCCACCTTCCATCAGGATGGCTCGCTCTTTTATTCCGCGATTGATGCAAGCGGTTCCGAATATATCTACCACTATCAAGTAGACACCGCGCAATTGCAACCCCGCATCGAATGGCCCCACCGCGGAACGCAACCCGCCGTCAACCCGCAGGGCGGCGTTGCCTTTGTAGGCTGGGTCGAAAATCCGCCCTGGCGCGGCATCTACACCCTTTCCGATGTCATCACCCCCACCCTGCTCTGGGAAACCACCGATTGGATTGGCGAACCCGCATGGAGCCATGATGGGCAATGGATTTATTTCAGCCGTGCCGTGCGCGATGGGAGCGGGCATGACCTCTGGGCGGTTTCAGCGCAGGGCGGCGACCCCATCCTCATCGCCAACAGTTGGGCGTGGGAAACCGACCCCGTGGGATTGGAGAACACAGCGAGGACGCTGTGTTCCGAACCTGATGAATGTGGAGAAGCCCCGAACCATAACGGGGACGTTATGGTCTCCAATCCGCCCTGTTCCGAACCCGATGGATGCGAAACAGTACGCCCCTCCCATCTCTTGCCGCCCTCGCCCTTCATTGCGGGCTTCAACGTGGCGGGGCTGGACAATGCCTACCTCTCCCGCGAGGTCGGTTTTGGCTGGGGCAAAGGGTTCGCCTTCTGGGAACGAATCGAACAGGAGCCGGGGGTCTACGATTGGCGCGATGTAGATAATACCGTCGAGCGATACGAACAGGCAGGGCTACAAATCTTCCTGCGTGTAGACCGTACCCCGACCTGGGCACGTCCGCCCGACACGGTGGGCAGTCACCCCCCCACCAATATGGAAGCATACGCCCGTTTCATCGAAGCCCTCGCCACCCGCTACCGGGGGCGCGTGGCGGTCTATGAATTGTGGAACGAACCGAACCTGAGTTATGAATGGGGCTACACCTTCCCCGACCCGGTGAAATATGTTGAAATGCTCCGGGTGGCAAGCCCCGCCCTGCGCCGGGGCGACCCGGACGCAAAATTGGTGGTGGGGGCATTAGCCGTCACCAGCACCAGCGATATTTCGATGGACGATTTGGAGTGGATGGAGCAATTTTATCAGGCACTCGGACCCCATGACGGAACCCTCTATGATGCCTTTGCCACCCATCCCTATGGCTTCGCCCAACCGCCCGATTTCCCGCCGGAACAGGGGTTGGGTCTGCGCCGTTTGGAGGCGCATCGTGCCATCATGGAAAAATATGGCGACCCCGTACCCCTATGGCTCACCGAATTGGGCTACCCCCGTCAGGCTCCCGGCTGGGATTTGGGCGCACACCATGCGTGGATGATTAGCGACGACCTACAGGCGCAATACCTCGCCGACACGTTGGATTACCTTCAGGCAAACTATCCCTATGTCGAAGCGGCATTCTTCTTTAACCTGGATTTTTCAACGGTGGATTGGTATGTCGCGGGGGAACAGATGCGTGCCTTTGCCATCCTCGATTCGGCGCGGCGACCCCTGCCCGCCTATACCCGCCTGCGCGAAAGGGCATTGGGGATAGAACGGTAACGGTTAGGTTGACGCAGTATTTATGTCAACCTTCTCCGGCTCTTGTCCCAAAAATCGCGCCATTGACTCTGCCTCGGCATGGACTAGCGGAACAAGCTTCTCCGCCAAAGGTGCAAAGGGGTCTACAGTCACCCGCAACCCCTTGCGGCTTTTGCTCATTTTCCACGTCCCCGCCGCCCGATGGTTGATTAACATGGTTGCATGAAGCACCCCACCGCCGGGGTGAATCCGTTTCATATAAGCGGGGTCTACCATCCATTCCCGCGACCGATACCCTAACAAATAGGTGTCATAACGGGGTAATAATCGCACGATGGGGTCAGAAGATTGTTCATGCAAGAGGTCAACGCGGGATTTCAAAACGTACAAAGTTTCGGATTCGTCCTCGATTTGTACGAGGCTGTCGGCAATTGCCGCCACGCCCTGCCGCGCTTCCGTTATCGGTAGCCCCGCCCACGCCGCAAAATCTTCTACCGTTGCCGGAGCAAACGCGCCAAAATAACGGCGTGCCAGTTTGCCCATCGCGCCCGATTCCCAATGAATGGGAACCCAATCCTCCACCGCGACCCATGTTTCTTCGCCCGCTTCATCTGGACCGAAACACAATACCCCTTCTAAGGTGGCGCGTCCAATCAAGTGTATCAGCCGTTGCCCGTCGGTGGCAATCCCCCGTTGGTTGAGCATCGCCCCAATCACAGCGCGGGGTTGCGGTCCATGCTCCCCCAGAAAATCCCGCATCAACGGAATCGCTTTAGCAAACAACGGTTCATCCAATCCTAATTCGGCATAGCGGCGTTGATTGGCGCGGATATTGTAGGGCGCAAGCAAAGGCAACAGCCACCCGTAATCCGCTGTAGCGACCAGATGACGTGTGCCGCGCATTGCCCAAGTCAATATCACCGACCGTTCTTCGTTTCGCGCTTTTTCTACATCCCCGGCGGTCAATCGTGTGGAGCGTGTCCCGATAGACCATAAGGCGGCGGCAATCTCCTGCGCTTGAATACCCCCCACCGCCTGCACCAGTTCAGCAACGGACATATTTGATTTTGGGTGTAATTGTTGGGCGCGTAGGCGGAGGTGGGGAATCATAGGGGGCAATTGGGGATTGAGAAGTGTAGAAAATGGTTGTATCTACCAATGGTTCCCCACCCTGAAGGATGGGGCAATTCAATACATTCCCGTTCACGGGGTTGAAACCCCGTGCTAAGAGAACAAAACCTCTTCGAGGTTTAACCCGTCAGGGTTTCGTTCTTCTAACACATGTTTATTAGCCCCGTCCCTTTAGGGCGGGGACCCGCAACGATTTCCGCCATACCTATTATCAGCGATATGCCCGTAGATATGCCTGATAATGGGTGTAGACCAGCTCCACATAACTGCGCGTTTCGTTAAAGGTGATTCGTTCGACAAACAGGTCGGGGTCGTCCGCCGCCCACCGCCGCGCATTGCCCGGTCCGCCATTGTAGGCGGCAATTGCCATATAGGGATTGTCGTCAAACTCGTCCAGGCAATAATCCAGATAATAGGTGCCGTATTCCAGCGAAGTAAGGGGACGGTAGAGGTCGGCAGGGGTAAAATCCCGATCTCCGAGGCGATTGGCAACCCAGCGTCCCGTATCAGGAATCACCTGTAACAACCCCCGCGCCGATGCCGATGATTGCGCCCCGGCTTGCCAGCGCGATTCCTGATAAATCATCGCTGATACAAACAAGGGGTCTTCGTTGAAGGGGGCGGTTGCCGCCACCAATTCCAGCGCGTAGGGCATCGGGTACGCCATCGCTACCAATTCGGGCGGCGCATCCAATAGCGTAAGATCAGAGGCAGTCATTAAGCGTCGGGCGGCATCGCTGGCGGCATTGTAGGCTCCAATCGCGTACAACCGCTGGTAAATCTCCCACAGGGCGGCGGGGTCATTGGTGTTGGCGGCATTTGCCACCACAAAACTGCTGTTTGCCCAGCCGTTTTCGCCCATCAATGTTAATAATTCCCCCTGCGCCACCATGCCATCGTCGGTTAATCCTTCTCCTTCCGGCACAAATTCGCCATCGGGCAGAGCAACGTCGCGATGTCCCCGTGCCGTCCATTCATTTTCTGCCAGCAAATCCGCCGCCCGTAATGCGTAATAATCTATAGGATTGATGGCAATCGTCTGTTCCCAAAATTCCTGTGCGGCATCCTCATCCCCCGCCGCCAACGCCGATTTCCCTGCCCAGAAGCTGGCGCGGGTCGGGCGGTTGTCTACATCAATCAGTGCTGTAAAAGCGGTTTGCGCCACCTCAAAATCTTCCCGCGTATAGTGCGCCAACCCCATCGCCCACAGCGCATCATCGCGGCGGGCATGGTCGGGGTAGGCATCTACCAATTGTCCCCATCGGGCAATCGCCTCTTCCAATGCACCGCTACTGCGATGGATATTCCCCCATGCCCACAATGCCTCTCCCGCGAAATCACTATCGGGTTGTTGTTCAAGCAGGGTTTGCCATGTGGCAAAGGCTTCGGTGGTCGCGCCGCTTTCCGCTTGCAACCGCCCGATGTTGTACCATGCTTCGGGGAACAAATCAGCGCGTTCGGGGTGGGTCTCGATGATTTTGCTCCATTCCGCTACCGCCCCGCTTAAATTACCGTTTTCCTCGCTTGCCCGCGCCAACCCCGCGTGACCATCCGCGATATGCGCGGGGTCTTCCAACGCCGCAACATAGGCACTGCTCGCATTGGTGTATTGCCCGTTCGCCAGATACAAATCCCCCACTTCCAACGGGGTAAAGGTGCGCCCGACCTGCTCCAACTGTGTGACGGCTGTCGGGGCGGCACTTTCGACGGGGGATTAATCCAACACGGCTTGCCAGGAGGCGCGGGCAAGTTCGGTTGCCCCTGCCTGATGCGCAAACAGCCCCTGCCGATAGACCAAATCGGCGCGGTAACTTTCCACCACCGACCCCTCCAGCGCGGCGGCATACCATTCGATTGCCTCCAACCATTCCTCATTCTCTGCGTACCAATCCCCGATTTGTTGGGCGGTCAGGGCGCGGTTCGCCCGCAGGGTGCGGGGGTCTTCATAAACGCGCGTCCATTGCGCCAATGCGTTTTCCCTATCGCCGATGGCATCGTAACTCTCACCCAATCGTTCGGCAATCACGGCATCCGCCGCATCGCTTAACTCGTCGGCGCGGAGATAGAGTTCTATAGCCCCCTCATGTTGCCCCAGCCCCGCCAACCCCCGCCCCAACCGATACACCATCGGCGCGGCGAACTCCCCATCGGGGTCTAATTCAATCCCCGCCGTCCACGCGGCGGCGGCTTCGACATACAACCCCCGCCGAAAATACAAATCCCCGGCGTAGAACATTGCCGCGTGTCCATAGGTTCTATCACGAATGAGGGTGGTATACCAGCCCTGTGCCTCCTCCCAGTTGCCCAGACGGTCGGCTGACCGTCCCGCCTCTAATCGTTCGGCGGGTTGCAAATCGGGTGTGGGGGTCGGTTGCGGGGTCGGCGTTGAGGTTTCGGTGGGCGGAATCGCTACATCATCCATACCGCGCCCGTCGCCATCGGGGGTAAAGGTGGGCGCGAGGGTGGTGGTTACAGGGGGGGACGGAATCGGGTCTACCGCGCCATCCTGCCGCTGGCAAGCGAAAAGTGCCGCCATGATCAGGAGGCAGAGATAGAGAAAGTGGGTGCGTTGAAAAGTCATGGGGGAGATTGTAGCGAGAACGGGGAAAGGTAGAAGGGAGAACGGTGGAGGTAGTACATAGGACGTGGGAAGCAGAAAAGCCACCAAGGAACCACAAATCTTTATGAAAAAAATGTGTCGCAAAACAATATGTGTTAATGTCTCACAAATCCCCAAATATTATACCTACTTTTTGTTGCTCAATCGTGTCGAATTGATAAAGTCAATTACTCGCTTACGGGATTCAAGTTTTTGGATGTCTTGCACCAAGCTATCCTGTCGTTTTCGTAATTCCTCCTCGCTGGAAGTTATATTAGACAAATACTCTTCCAGTTCAAATTTTGTTGTAATACTGTCTCGATGAGTAAATAGAGCTAGTATGGCGTTTGTCACAAAATGTTTGAGTGGTGAAAGTAAGATTGTAATATCATTAGGATAATCTCTAGCACCATGAACCAAAGAGTGTCGAGTATTTTCAATAATTTTAATAAGACCTGCATCTAGTCCTGTTTTAGAATACTCCAATAAATTAATAATCTTTGAACTCACGTTTTTCTTCTGCTCGTGCGAATCAAGGCAAATAACCTCTAAACACTGCCATAAATGCAGAAATACTTTGAACGGATCTGTTTCTGTTGTTGCTCTCTGAAAGAACATAAGAGCATCTTCTAAAACACCTCCTAAATCTACTGATGAATCAATATATTGAATTAAATTCAAAGCCATTTTAACATATGTCTCTTGTAGTTCTATAGGCTTCGGATCCCAAAACCATCCATCGTAGGTATACACCCGCTTAAACTTTCCTTCTTGATCAAATAATGCCAATACATTAGGGAACACAATAGGACTCAAACGAACTATATTAGAGAGATGAATTCTGAAACTATTCCTAACATACATGAAGTTTAACCCACCTAATAAAACTTCAAGTGACTCGGTTGCAATAGAAAATGCTGTATAGTCGCTATATGCTGAGACCTTTATAACTATGGGGTATAAAAAGGCTACTTCTTCCCCTACAGTCAACCTTAAATTGCTTCCCTCTAAAAAAGGTTCATGCCCAAGTAAATTTATTTCTCCTCTCAACTCATATTCTAGTTTTGAAAGTTCATCTTCTGCAATTGATGGATTCTCAAAGAGAATTCTTCCGCCGCCACATTGTGGGGGCGAATACGGAATCAGTTTACTAGGATTGAAATTAACAAAAGCAACTAATTGATATTACTTCATTCCTTTCTCCACTATATTTATAGATTCCTCCAAAGCAATACGGAAGTCATCTTTATAAAAGGGTGACTTAGAAACAAGTCTTTGTTTCAGAAAAATTGGCATTGCAATTTGTACTGTTAATTTTGTGTTTGAAGGTGTGGCTCCTACTATTTCAACCATTCCGTAGAGGAGTTGGCTTATATCTAACATAAAAAGATTAAAAGTGTCCATCTGCATACTTTTTCCATCAGTAGAGATGGTAACATTTTTAACCAACCACTCCAGCGTTGCTTCTAGTGAATCTTGTGTTTTACTTGTGAATTTAACGCGAGATTTCATTATAATACAACTTTCAATTGCGGTTTTTACGTAACACTTTGGGAATCAAAACCTCGGTAGAGACAATTTATTCTATTAGGAATATCCCTATATATCAACTCACGGCAAATTCGGTATGCACCCGATGGCTTTCGGGGTAGAAGCCTAGAACGATGTGTTCTTTGGGAACTCCTGCTTCCATCAATAAATTCGCTACCCCTTCCTCCGTTCCGTCATCCTGAATCCAGATTTTGCCATCCACCACATCAAGGTGCATCAGCGTCATATATACCCGTTCGCCCCGTTGCCACCCCACTTCTAATAGCAGATAGCGACCCCGTTCATGGTCAAAGACCATTTCGGTTTGGGAGCTTTCCTTCGGTGCCCCTTGACTGGCGTATGCTTGTATTACTTGTTGGACAAGGGTTCGGTAATGATGGGTGGTATCCATTCGACAATCTCCTCCGTATCAGGATTGAAAACGACCAACTTCAAATCGTCTTCAAAGAGTTCGCCTATGGGTTTTGTAACAAAAAGGAGACGATAGGAAATGATAGGCATAGCCAGATAAAAGGTAGGGATGCTACAGATGGTAGCACACCCTGCCTCAATATGAACCTCTGAAATTTCTATCCCGTAGTCGGCTTCAGCCGCCTTCCCATACCAGCGTGAGGTTTCAACCTCACGACCTAAACCTCCAATCACCCCCACAAACACCCCGCTCTTGATACCATCCCCCGCCAGCTATACAATTACCCCACAACCCCTTACGGTAGGAGCATGGACGGTGGAAGGCACAACCCTGGACGACCGATACAAATTATATGAACAGATAGGCGCGGGCGGGATGGCGGAAGTCTACCGCGCCGAAGATTTACGGCTGGGGCGCACCGTGGCGATCAAAATTCTACGCGCCCAATTCGCCACCGACCCCAACACCCTGCGCCGCTTTCTGGATGAAGCCCGCTCACTGGCAGGGTTCAGCCACCCCAATGTGGTCAATGTCTACGATGTGGGCAAACAGAGCGAACGGTACTACATTGTGATGGAATATGTGCCGGGGGAGGATTTGCGCCACAAGGTTGAAAATGAAAAGCGGGTTCCGATGCGGCAAGCGTTGGATATTGCCCGACAGGTGGCGCAGGGCATCGGCTCCGCCCACCGCAAAGGGTTGGTACACCGCGACCTGAAACCCGGCAACATCCTGATTGCGCCCACCGGCGAGGTGAAGGTCGCCGATTTCGGGATTGCCCGCATCATGGCAACCACGGGCTACACCGAGCCGGGCATTGTCTGGGGCACGACTGCCTATCTCTCTCCCGAACAGGTGCGTGGCGAACAAGCCACCCCCGCCAGCGATGTTTATGCGTTGGGGGTGGTGCTGTACGAAATGTTAGCGGGGGAACCCCCGTTTCAAGGCGAAGACCGGGTAGCCGTTGCGCTCAAACACCTGCATGACCCACCCCCGCCTTTTGACGAAAGTCTGAACCTGCCGCGTGGCGTGGTCTTTCTGGTGCAAAAAGCACTCTCCAAAAATCCGGCGGACCGTTTCGCCAATGCCGACGAAATGGCGCGGGCATTGGGTGAATATGCCCGTACCGGCGATACGGGACCGCGCCCGGTGGTCACCACCGCCCCCGTTTCCGCTGTGGGCGGTACCACCCGCATCAATCCCCAATTTTCGCCGCCGCAACGCCAACGCCCCGCGCCGTCCCGCGCCGATGGGGATAGTCTGCTGAACCGTCCGCCCACCGCCACCGTAGAACGGGGTACACGCCAACTGCCCCGCACACCCGTGCCGCCCCGCGCCTCCGCCGTGCCCGTCGCCCCACCTGACGCGCTCACGGCATTGCTTTTCATCCTTGCCTTTGCCGCCGTTGCCGGGTTGATTCCCCTCTGCTATGCAGTGGTGCAACTCTATCTGTAGGGGGCGCATCCTAAAAAATCCGCTATTTTGTGGAGGGACAACTAGTACTCTCGAACCAAAGGATATAAATAGACCCTAAATCTTGGATTTACCCCTTGACTATTCGTTCTAAAATGGCTATAGTTAGCCGAGATTACGACACGTAAGCAAAACCTGCCTTATTTATCACCCTTTATCCTGCTTGTCTGCCAAACAAGCGGCTTTCCGCCTCAAACGGAGTGCCATCCTAACGGCAAGGAGGTGATGCTTATGGATAGTGGTAGTAGTCGTAATTCCAAGGCATCACCGGTGGTAACACGCTAGTCAGGTTGCCCCCGGTGGTGCCTAGTCCGAAGAGAAACCCTCATCAACGTATGTTGGTGGGGGTTTTTCATTTTCCCCCTTCGTACTTCCCTTTCCCTTCTGTAAACTAACTGTCACATAAAACGGCGGGTTGTTCACTCTTTTTTCATCAAACCTCTATAAGATTTGAGCAACGAGTACGCAATTCGTACAGTTCGGATGGTGATGGCGGTTCAACTTTCATTCCCCCTACGGCTGACGTTAACGGCACCTGCCTATGAGATGGTGCCGATTTTGGCGTTGGCGTTGTTGGAAATGGGGGAAACGTGGCAAATCCGCACTGTTTCACATGGCGCGATTTGGGAATGGCGCTACCGCAGTGTGCGCCTCCGCCTCAGCAATGCCACCCCGGAGGACAGCAGTACCCTTGAAATTTCCACCGCCAATGAAGAAGACCATGAATTGGTCGTCAATACGGTACGGCGTATCGTGGATACCGCTGGAAGCCACGATGTCGAGATTTCCCCCTTCCCCTTCGCCAATGCCAACGGCTCCGCGCCCCATGTGATGACGGCGGAACCCACCGCCACCATCCTGCTGATTGCGCCCCAAAGCGCCCCCTTCCGCCGCCTTGCCACCATCCTGACGGAAATCGCCGAAAGCCTGCAAACAATGGTAATTTATCCCGATGTGGTGCAATTGCCGGGGGGCGAACTGCGCCGCGCCTTACAGGAGGCAATGGTGGTTTTAGGGGTATGGGAAAGCAGTTGGGGGCGGGCAATCGTCTTACAGGCGGCGGCGCAAAACATCCCGGCATTGGCATTGGTGCGGGAACGGGGCAATGCCGCCGATTGGCATGGAGCCGTCCTGACCTACACTCAGCCCGAAGCCCCTTTCCGCGCCGCCCTCACCGCCCATTTGCGCGTTCTGCTGGGCATTGACAGCCCCGCCCCCCGCGAAAAAGTTCCGCTGGAGCCAGCCGGGGCGCGGGATGATGAACGGCGGCGTATTTACCGGCGCGTGGCGTTGAATAAGCGCGTCCCCTTGGAACAACGCTTCCATGCCGCGCAAGTGCTCTCCCAATCGGGGGACAAAACGGCGGCGGCAGAGGCATTTGGCAGTATCGTGGTAGCTCCCTATGCCGCCACCCTTGCTGATGATGCCCTCACCATGTTAGGCACATTGGGAACGGCGGGGCAACCCATCCTCTGGCAATTAGATGCCATTACCAGCGAGCCAATGCGGGCGTTGGAAATTGCCCGTCAACTGATTCGGGCGGGCGACCCCCAAACTGCCCTCTTCCGGTTGGAACGGCTGAGCCAGCACGAGCACGAAAGTATCCGCATGAGTGCCCTGGACGTGTTGGGCGATATTGGTGGGCTTGCCGCGCCCCGCTTTGAATTGCTCAGCCATTCCGCGCAAGACCCCAAAGTGCGCTTACGGGCGGCGCAATGGCTACAGGCGCACGGCGAAGCCCCTGATCAGGTGCAAAGTACGCTTGCGGAACTGGCACAGGGCAAAAATATCGCCATTGCAGAACAAGCCGTCACAGTGGTGGGCGGTATTAAGAGCGTAGCGGCGCATGACACGCTCCTACAAATTGCCCATAAAGCCAGGAGCGGGGAAGCCCGCCTCTCTGCCGCCGACCAGTTGGCGGCGCGGGGGGATGGCGCGAATGCCCGCGCCGTTTATCTGCGGGTCGCGCAGGCTCTTCCCGACATTGGCGTGGAAAATTTCGTCGCGCCCGATAATTTACGCCTGCAAGCCGCCGCCCGCCTTGCCACCGAAAACGCCCCTGCTTCCGCCCAACAATCGGGCATTAAGGTGATGTTGAGCTTGAATCGTGCCGACATTGCCCGCCCGTTGTTGTTGCGGTTGGTCAAACGCACCGACCCCGACTCGCTTGAAATCCGACGGTGGGCGGCGCAACAATTGAACGAACTCGGCGCGGCGGCGTTGGACGAAATGCGTTCGGCACAACAGTTCATGGAAGATGACGACCCCGTAATCGGGCAATATCTGGCGGAAGGGTTGCTTGCTTCCAGCCAATTAACGCTAGACCGCCGCCGCGCCGCCCTCTGGCTCGCCAACCATGCCAACCTGCCCCGCGCCGTTGAAGTGCTGGGGGATGTTGCCCTTTCGCAACGGGTAACGGGTAGCGAAGCGGTAGAAGTGACCAACGATTTAGCCGCCTTTGCCGACCATTGGGCGGGGGCGGCGCGGGTGCTTGCCACCATCGCGGCGGAATCCCCTCACCCGGCGGCGCGGGCGCGGGCGTTGGAT
>CBKYSX010000039.1:0-12596 GCA_966690745.1 uncultured Ardenticatenales bacterium | reverse complement strand
GGACAGTATCTATCTGATTGGCTCAGCCGCGCCGTTGCCCACCTCGCGGGTCGTGCTGGCTCCCACCCTCACCCCCAGCGCAACGAATACGCCCACCGCCACACCCACCGTTACCCCCACGCTGACCATCACCCCCACGCCCTCCCCAACTCCAACCGCGACCCCCACGCCCACCATCATGGCACAATTTCAACGTAGCCCTCTTTTGCTGGGCGGGGTTGGCGTGGCGATTTTACTGGTCGGGATTCTGGTGGGGTTATTGCTTGCCGGGTTGGGGCGGCGCAGACGGTAAATATCCGGTGACATACACCTGTACATCCGGTGTTTGTACATTATGCCCTGCCACATACATCACCACTTTTGCCCCCGCCCGAAAAAGCGGTAATTGAATATTGACAAAGGAATCGCGGGGGCTTCCCCCTTCCAATTCATAAATATCATCGCTTAACACTTCCATGTGCGTAATGAAGCGTTCGCCTGTATAGCGCAATTTGATATGAACGTGGGTTGCGTCCTGCTCCCCTTGATTCTCTACCAATACCCCGCTCACCACTGCCATTCCCGGAATATCATACGGGGGCAACAGCATCCATGTCACCCCCAGCGAGGGAGTAATTTCGGCGGGGGGAGTCTGCGGGTCGTTGCCGAACCAGCCGAATAATTGTTGAAAGAAGCCGCGATTCTCTTTGGTCTGTGTCATCAGAAAGCCCTCAACGCTAAGGGGTATTGATACCGTCATTGTTAAGACGATTATAACAACTGATGGGGGCGGGGCAAGGGGTAGATGGTAAGGAGTATTGAGAAATGAGAAACGGGAACGAAACCGGTTCCCAGCCAAAGGGACGGGACTAATACATTACACGGCAAAAATGGATTGTTCGTAGGCGCGGGTCATCGGAATGGAACGCGATACAACCGGCACCTGTGACCCGCCCTATTCCCAAAAGGGTGCGAGAATCCGGGGCAAAGAAGGGTGTGCTTTAATGCTTTAACCGGGGTCAGGCATGGGGCACACCCGTTATCTATCTTCAACAATCACCACAATCAAATCATTGACATTCGTTCGCGTCGGTCCGGTTCGCAACAAATCGCCGCTTACCTCCAAAAATGAGTAGGCATTGTGGGTCATTAAATGCTGGCGGGCAATGCACATTCCGCCTCCTCGCGTAACCGTACCCCCATCCACAATGGCTCCAGCACTGTCGGTGGGTCCATCGGAACCATCCGTGGCAAACGCGCCGAGGGTAATCCCCGGATGATGGGTAAGTTCCACGGCGGCGGCAAGGGCGAGTTCCTGATTACGCCCCCCTTTGCCATACGTCGTGCCGAGGGTGACAGTAGTTTCACCGCCATAAATCAAACAGGCGGGCAGGGGATAATTGTTTTGTTGAACGGTAAGGGCATCACGGGCAATTTGCTTACCTGTTTCGCGGGCTTCCCCTTCCAACGCGATACTTTGAATTGTTGTATGGTATCCAAGGGCGTGCGCGGCGGTAAAGGCGGCATCCGTCGCAAGCGCGTTGTCGCCAATAATCACCGTCGGGGAAGCGGGTAACTGTTTGGGCGTGTCGGGAATGTCGCCGCGTATGCCCGCCTCGACATAGGCACGTACCGCAGGCGACAAATAAGGCATCATCTCAAAATACATCAGGATTTCGGCAACCTCCGCCCATGTAGAACTGTCCGGCACCGTAGGACCACTGGCAATCGCCGTCAGAGGTGAGCCGACCACATCCGACAACACTAGGGTTATCAGTGAAGCAGGAGAAATCACTTGTGCCAATCGTCCCCCCTTAACGCGGGATAGGTGTTTGCGAATCGTATTCACATCCACAATGGAGGCACCGGAGGCAAGGAGCATCTGGGTAGTGGCTTGCAAATCTTCTAATGTGAGCGGAGACGGCAACGATTCCAGCAATGCCGACCCACCGCCGGAGAGCAGACAAATTACCAAATCTCGTTCGGTTGCCGCTTCCGCCATCTTTAGCAACGCATCGCCCGCCCGCAATCCATTCTCATCGGGAACGGGATGCCCCGCCTCCCGATATTCAATGGTACGGAGGGGTAGAGCGTGGTCATATTTCACCACAATCAACCCGCCCGTTAGGACATCCTCTATCAATTCCTCTATCGCCTGTGCCATGGGGGCGGTGGCTTTGCCCGCGCCCAGCACCCATATACGCTCGTAATCGGAGAGATTTACAGCGTGAGAGGGCTGGGTGGCAAGGGTAAGGGTATCACCATCGCGCTGAACAAAACGGCGCACCGCCGCGTAGGGGTCTACGGCGGCAAGTGCGCTGTTAAAAATCTGAAGCAGGTGATCGCGTTGGTACATCCTATACCATTATGCCAACTGTCCGCCCCTATTGATTTCGCGGGCAGTCCAGACGCTGGCTGTACGGTCGAATTGTAATTCCCACGCTTTGCTTTTGCCCGTCATCACAAGGAAGGTCAAGAGATTGCCTTCCTCTTTTTGCCGTCCCCAATCGGTGATTTTGTGGGTGCGTCCCTGCCAGACAAAGGCAATCGGAATCATGCCGCCGCCTTCGCCCAATCGCACTTCCACAACGGTAGATTTGGTCATCGGGTGCGCCATTTTCGTTTCTCCCGTTAAAACAACGTGCAGGAGTTCCAACGCAGCATTGGCACTGCTTTGTTTGTTCCCTTCGCGGCTCCCCTGCCACACATAGCGGCGTACTACGACAAGTTCGGGGGTCGCCACCCCGATATAGGTAAGACCAACGGGTTTGTCGGCGGTGGCTCCGCCCGGTCCCGCAATTCCCGTAACACTGATGGCATACGTGGTGTTAAAGGCTTGCCGTGCGCCCACTGCCATCTGTTCTGCAACCGGTTCACTCACTGCGCCAACGCGCTCCAGGGTGGCGGCTTTGACACCCAATATGCCCATTTTTAATTCATTGCTGTAGGAAACCACCCCGCCCTGATACCAGATACTACTGCCGGAAACATTGGTCAGCAGATGCCCGATCAGTCCGCCCGTACAGGATTCGGCGGTGCTGAGGGTGGCGTTTTGGTCACTCAACAGCTGTGCAAGTGTGAAAATGATGCTCATAGTAAGAGAAATAAGAAAGGGAAATCTTGAACGGCGGGCATCGCTTCGCGCATGTGCGTTGCACACAACGGGTGCATTTTGGATGTGTCGCCATGCCCTGACCCGCCCCTACGAATCCTTTGCGCCTTTGCGCTCTTTGCGTGAGATTGCCGTTTCTGCGTCCTGCTTTCCGAATTGTATTCCTCGCGCCGCCAAACAAAAACGCCTACCCTTGCGGGCAGGCGTTATAGGCGTGTTGGTTACGCAACACGGCGCGTAATTTGAGTCATCACCGCCGGTTCGTTGTGGTACACGGCATTGTGCAGGGCGGCGAGGCGCGTTCGATAAATCTCAAACGTGCGGGCACGGCGTTCGCGGAGCAAGGTCAGTTTTTCCCGTTGCGTGGGGTCCAACTCCCCGGCGAGAACACGATCATATTGCGCCAATTCAAGTTCAATCTGATTCACCAGTGCGGTCAATTCCGCCACCACCGAATCACGATTCCCCGGCTTGAAGCTATCTAGTATCATTAGGCTATCTCCTCTCTAATGACCGCCAACACAAAGATGGCGGCACAGGTCTAGCAACTAAAGAATACAACCACACCTCTACCGTCATCCGTCAAGCGGTTGGATTCAGCGCCATTGATGAATCCATCGCCGGGAAACAAAAAGGTTGTGCAGGATTCGCCCACACAACCACTGTGTTTCTTTGACTTCAAAGGATTTTAACACACTTTGTTCTCTATGCAAAACGGGAGCGAACGACATAACGCAGTGCGTTATCTCCGAAAAAAAGAGGGGTAAGATACAATGGACGGGTTGTTACATAGTACGGACGATGCAATACGCACTCATTCATAAAGGTTTTCTATGCACGCAATCCTCACACCCGATTGGGTGAAAGATGCCGTCTTCTATCAGATTTTCCCCGACCGCTTCGCCAAAAGCGACAGCGTTTACAAACCTATCAACCTTGAATCATGGGATACCCCCCCCACCACCTTTGGCTTCAAAGGGGGCGACCTCATCGGCGTAGTCAATCATTTAGACTATCTGGCAGAATTGGGCGTTACCGCAATCTATTTCTGCCCCGTCTTTCAATCCACCGCCAACCACCGCTATCACACCCACGATTACTACAATGTAGACCCCGTGCTGGGGGGCAATGCCGCACTCCGACGATTGGTGGATGCCGCCCACGACCGCAATATCAAAGTGGTGCTGGACGGCGTGTTTAACCACGCCAGCCGCGGTTTTTACTATTTTAACCACGCACTGGAAAACGGACCCGCTTCGCCCTATCTGGACTGGTTCCGGCTCAAAAAATTCCCGGTAAACGCCTATTACGAACGTCGCCCTCCGAACTATGATGCGTGGTGGGGCTTACACGCCCTGCCCGAATTTAATACCGACACGCCCGCTGTGCGCGAATACCTGTGGAGTGTGGGCGAGTATTGGATTAACTTTGGCATTGACGGGTGGCGGCTGGACGTGCCGAACGAGATTGACGATGATGAGTTCTGGCGCGAATTTCGCCGCCGCGTGAAAAACGCGAATCCCGATGCCTATATTGTGGGTGAGATTTGGGGGGATGCCAGCCGTTGGCTCACAGGCGACCAATTTGATGCCGTGATGAATTATCTGTTCACCAAAGCGGCGGCGGGCTTTTTTATCGAAAAGCCGAACGCTGACCTGGTGCAGGGGTTGGGCTACGCGCCGATTCCAACATTGAACGGGGCGGATATGGCGGTGGCAATCGAATCCTTGTTACTGCTCTACCCGCAAGCCATTACCGGGGTGCAATTGAACCTGTTGGGGAGCCATGACACGCCCCGTTTCCTTTCGATTGCCAATGGCGATGTTTCTGCGCTCAAACTCGCCACTCTCTTTCAAATGACCTATGCCGGTGCGCCCTGTGTCTATTACGGGGATGAAATCGGGATGCTAGGTGGCAAAGACCCCTTCTGTCGCGGGGCGTTTCCCTGGGAAGAAACGAAGTGGAATCATGAGATTCTGACCCACACCCGACAGGCGATTGCCCTGCGCCATCAGTACCCTACCTTGCGGTTAGGAACCTATACCACCCTCTATGCGCGGGGCGGGGTCTGGTGTTATGCGCGGGATTACGAAGGGCAACGGCTGATTGTGGCGTTTAATGTTTCGCGGAATTTCAGCCCCTTTGAATTTCCGTCGTCGCAGGGGAACGTGCTCCAGCCCGTTTTTGGCGACATTGCGGCAGATCGTACCGACGATGGATTGTTCCGCGTTACTCTGCCGCCGCGCACCGGGGTGGTGTGGCTGGCGAAGTGATTGATTCTTAAAGCCAGGGAGTCCCCTATTATTGGACCGTGTCAACAGGAGTAGCGTACATGTCTATTCTGAGTCGCTTGATTGCCGTGTTGTGGAAGCTACCGCCCGCCCGTACCTATGACCTTGTGGCGGACAAGGATTTACGTGTACCCATGCGGGATGGCACCATTTTACTTGCCGACCGCCACTACCCTCGCCAGGAGCCGAATGCCCCAACGATTCTGATTCGCTCGCCTTATGGTCGGCGTGGAATCTGGGCAATGTTGTATGGATACCTCTTTGCCGAACGCGGCTTCGGGGTGCTCATCCAAAGTTGTCGTGGCACCTTCGGTTCGGGCGGTATCTTTGATGCTTTCCGCAATGAGCAACAGGACGGGCAAGATACGATTGAGTGGATTCAGAAACAACCGTGGTTTTCGGGCAAACTTGCCACAAATGGCGCGAGCTATCTGGGCTTTGTGCAATGGGCTACCACCACCCATGGCGGTAGCGCGTTAAAGGCGATGGCAGTGCAAATCAGTAGCTCGGAATTTCGCACCCTCTTTTATCCGGGCGAATCCTTCGGGCTAGACAGTTCGTTAACATGGATTCAGAACGTTGCCCATCAAGAAGAAGGCTTTTTCCGACAGCTAACCACCACGGCCAAGCGTGCCAAAGAAATGAAAACCGCCGCCATGCACCTGCCTCTGCGCGAAGTGGACCACATTCTTACGGGCGCACGCGTTTCTTATTATCAGGATTGGCTGGAACATAATGCGCCGCAAGACCCATGGTGGGAGGCAATCCGCTACAGCGATACAGTTGGCGACATTACCACTCCGATAAACATGGTGGGTGGTTGGTACGATATTTTCCTGCCCCATATTTTGGCGGATTACAAGCGGCTACGTCAGGCGGGGAAACAACCCTATTTGAGTATTGGTCCCTGGTCGCATACGTCACCACCCATTTTTCAACATGTCACCCGCGAGGCACTGAATTGGTTCAGTACCCACCTGCTCGGCGAACCAGGGTTACTGCCCGAATCCCCCGTGCGCGTTTTCGTGATGGGAAGCAACCAATGGAAAAATCTACCGGAGTGGCCCCCCGTCGGGTATGAGGCGCAACGCTGGCACTTTCAATTGTCGCATCAGCTCGCCCCGACTGTACCCACAACCTCCGAACCGGACCGCTATCGCTACGACCCCGCCGACCCCACCCCTGCGGTGGGTGGCTCCAGCCTGAGCAACAATACCGGACCGAAAGATAACCGCGAGGTTGAAGCCCGTCAGGATGTGTTGATCTACACCAGTGCGGTGTTGGAGCGGGATGTTGAGGTGATTGGCGAGGTAGCGGCTGACCTATTTGTGCAATCAACGCTGGAACACACGGATTTTTTTGTGCGCCTGTGCGATGTAGACCCCAAAGGCAAATCGGTCAATATCAGCGATGGGCTGGTGCGTCTGCGTCCCGGACAACCCACCATTGGCGAGGATGGCGTGTGGAATGTCCATGTCGAATTATGGGCAACCGCGCACCTTTTTAAGAAGGGGCACCGCATTCGGGTACAGGTTGCCGGAGGGTCGCACCCCCGCTACGCCCGGAATACCGGCACCGCCGAACCGCTGGCGACTGCCACCACCCTCGTTGCCACAGAGCACACCATCTACCATGATGCCCAACACCCATCGGCAATCATTCTGCCCGTGAAACGCTGATGCCGATTCCTGAATGCCAATTGGCGGTTCGGGGTTTACGTAAGCAACCAGCAAGCCGAAGTTGTACAGCATGACAATTTATGGCATTAAACGTCTGGACTATGGTTGGTTTGGGGTAAAACGCACGGAGGAGATGAAGAGATGACACCGCCCGATAAAGACTATGTTCAATGGTTGGTAGAGCAATCCATGCTCCATCATGCCAAAACCTCTGCACCCCGCTATGCTGGACAGGGGCGGCTCTGGCAGAAGCCCTACGCCGAAACGCAACCCCGCGCCGCTTCTGCCCTCTCTTCCGTCTGGTTTACGGCTTATCCGGCGGCGATTGTCACGCGGGAGGGTGACTCGGTGTTGCAAACCCTCGCCGATGACCAACTGTGGAAAGCGTTATCAGCGATTGGCATTCAGGGGGTTCATACCGGACCCATGAAGCGGGCTGGCGGGATTCAGGGTCGCACCATGACCCCCACCATTGACGGCAACTTTGACCGTATCAGTATTGCCATTGACCCCGCCTTCGGGTCGGAAGAAGAGTTCATTGCGATGAGCCGGGTTGCCGCCGCGCATAACGCAGTCGTGATTGACGATATTGTGCCTGCCCATACCGGGAAGGGTGCAGATTTTCGTCTGGCAACGATGGCGTATGAAGAGTATCCCGGACTCTATCACATGGTTGAGATTTCCGAAGAGGATTGGTCGTTGCTCCCTGACATTCCGGAAGGACGCGAAGCCGTTAATCTCTCTTCAGAAACCGTGGACCTGTTGCGGGACAAAGGCTATATCGTCGGGCAATTACGGCGGGTGATCTTTTTTGAACCGGGGGTGAAGGAAACCGATTGGAGCGTTACCGATGTGGTGGTTGGGGTAGATGGCGTGGCGCGGCGTTGGGTTTATCTGCACTATTTTAAGGAAGGTCAACCGTCGCTCAACTGGCTTGACCCGACCTTCGCCGCGCAACAGATGATTATCGGGGATGCGTTACATTCGCTTGACACGCTGGGCGCACGGATTTTGCGGCTTGATGCCAATGGCTTTCTGGGAGTTGAACGCCGCCCCCCCGGACCCGCGTGGTCGGAAGGGCACCCCCTTTCAATTGTTGGCAATCAACTTATCGGCGGCATGGTGCGGAAAGCGGGCGGCTTTTCATTTCAGGAACTGAACCTGACCGTAGATGATATTGCTTCCATGTCGCAGGGCGGTGCCGACCTCTCCTATGATTTCATCACCCGTCCCGCTTACCACCATGCCCTGTTGACGGGGGATACCGAGTTTCTGCGCTTAATGCTCAGAACCATGCATGAGTACGGGATTGACCCTGCCTCGCTCATTCATGCCCTTCAAAACCATGATGAATTAACGCTCGAACTCGTCCATTTCTGGACCCTTCATGCCAAAGACATCTTTTCTTTTGGCGGACAAAACTGGCGGGGCGAACTTCTGCGGGAGCAGTTACGGACGGTGATGTACGAACGGCTTACGGGTGACCATGCACCCTACAATCTGCGCTTTGTCACCAATGGCGTTGCCTGTACCACGGTAAGTGTAATTGCCGCAACTCTGGGGATTCGCGATTTGGAGGCATTGACGGAGGAAGAGAAACAACAAATCCAACGTATCCACCTCTTGCTCGTGATGTACAATGCCTTCCAACCCGGCATTTTCGCCCTGTCAGGGTGGGACCTGGTAGGCGCATTGCCATTACCTCCCGCCGCTGTTGAAAGCCTGATGACCGATGGGGACACGCGCTGGATTGAGCGTGGAGCCTATGACCTTGTGAATGTGAACCCGGATTCGCCCACATCGCAGGCGGGCATTCCGAAGGCGGCAATGCTGTACGGTCCGCTTAACGAACAACTCCAACAGCCGGACTCCTTCGCCTCCCAACTACAACGGTTGCTCGCCGTGCGTCAAGCGTACAGCATTTATGCCAGCCGACAGACCCTGATTCCTGACGTTACCAGTCCCGGGCTGTTGGTAATGGTGCATGAGCTCCCCGATGGACGGGGAACCCAGGTCACTGCTCTCAATTTTGGGTCAACCCCCATTGAAGAAACTGTTTTACTGCCGAATGTCCCGCCGGGGGTGGTGGTGGATATGGTCAACGAAACGGTTGAAGGGGATTTATCGGAAAACGGCGAATTGGTGATTCGTCTGGAAGGGTATGAGGGGCTTTCGCTCCGTATCGCGTCACTATCGGGATGATAAAGAGGAGCACCTTCGCCCGCTGTAGTGTCTCTCTATGACAAATAACGTTTTTGCCTCCAATGCGTAAAACCTCATTGCGGGTTCGCGTTGCCATGTTTTTCGGGGTGGGCATTACGCATTGGCATAATCATTGCGGGGTAAGGTTGTAACCCCTTTATGGCTCTTATAAGAATGAACGCATTTTGCTTATCGTGGGTAGAATCTATAGGTGTTGGTTCGTCAATTGCGACCAATAGGGGGCGTGGCAGAAATGTGCCAAAACAACAGGATATGCAGTGCGCTTCATAAGAAAGGTATCCTGCCTTATACCCCCACCCCTCAATCCGACTTCAGACCCATAGAGGCATTCTACCTATGATTCGTCCCGTTGTCCTCGGCTTCTTCTTACTTTGTTTAACAGCGTGTGGGCTGATTGAACCCCGCGTCACGCTTTCTACACCCGTACCCACCGCGCCCGCCGTGATTCAAGGGGGCAACAATCCGACTCCGGCGGCAGAAAGTACCAACACCACCGCCCCGGCAAACACGCCCGCGCCTCCCACCGAAGCCCCTGAAATTGCAAATACCCCTGCTTCTACCCCCTCTGCCCCCCTGCCCTTGCCCGACCCCGACCTATTCCCGACCACATGGGACAACCGTAGTGATTTCACAGCGAACTTAGTCAGCACCGATCAAGGGGTGTTGGGAGAAGACTTATCGGCATCGGTCTATCATTTGGAACTCACCATTTCCTCCGATTACCGCCGCATGATGGGGCGTGAAGAGGTGTTGTATACGAACCGCGAAACCACCGTCCTGAATGAAATTGTCTTCCGCTTATATCCCAATTTGCTGGGCGGAAGCGCAACGGTCAGCAATCTGCGGGTGAATGGAGGGGAAGTCAGCCCTATTTTAGAATTAGAAGACACGATTTTACGGGTTCCGTTGGCACAACCGCTCAACCCTGGCGAGGCGGTGGTAATTGCGATGTCTTTTGATGTCGAAATTCCCGACAACCCCGAAGGTAACTATGGGTCGTTCACCTTTTTGGACGGCACATTGGCGTTGGCGCACGCCTACCCCATGATTGCCGAATATACAGAAGAAGAAGGGGGCTGGGAAGCAGAGATTCCCGCCGCGAGTGGCGATATTATCTATGCCTCCAGCAGTTATTACCGGGTGCGACTAACCACGCCCGCCGCGGCAGTGGTGGCGGCAAGCGGAACGGGGATTGAAGAAAGTAATGACGGGACGAATCGAACAGTGGCTTACACTTCCGGACCCGTGCGTGATTTTTATATCGCCATGAGCGAAAATTATGTGATGTCGGAAATCACCGTAGGGGAAACGGTGGTACGCAGTTACACCTATTCGGACCCGGAGATCGGCGAAGAGGTGTTGGAGCAAAGTGCCGCATCTTTGGAAACGTTCAATAACCTGATCGGGCAATATCCTTTTACCGAATTAGAGGTGGCGGAAACCCCGAACCTTGCGCTGGGCATCGAATATCCGGGGGTAATTGTCCTCACCAATCGGCTCTATGACCCCACAACACAGACCAGCAGTGGCAACCTTGCCGCCGTGCGCGAAAGCACTGTTGCCCATGAAGTCGCCCATCAATGGTTCTATAGCACCGTAGGCAATGACCAATTGGATCAACCCTGGCTGGATGAATCGCTGGCACAATATATCACCTATCGCTATTTCATTGCCCAATATGGACCACAGGCATCGGCGGGCTTTCTGGCTTCATTGGAAGGACGCTGGTCAGGGGTGGGCGAACGCCCTATTCCAGTAGGCTTGCCGGTTGGCGACTATACCCCGCAGGAATACGGCGCGATTGTCTACGGGCGAGGACCTATTTTCTTCATTAACTTGGAGGAAGTCATAGGGCTCGACATGGTAGATAGCTTTTTGCAAGCCTACTATGACAACCATAAATTTGGGATTGCCACCACGGAAACCCTGAAAGCTGACCTTGAAGCCGCCTGTGGATGCGATCTAACCTCTGAATTTGAGGAGTGGATTTATTAAGCGTTCCCCCACGAGGGGGAATGCGCGTACATTCCCCCTCGCGGCATATTAACTTTGACGGTTCCAAATCGCAACGGCTTCTTGAATCGCACCACGCACCGCATCGTCGGGTACATCATCAATGTGTCCGAAGACTCTCCCTTGTACCACAATCTCTATCATGCCATCGCCGCCCACCCGAATCATGGTGTAAGGGGCATCCGGCAGTGCCGCTACTTTCTGTTGTACCAACGTATTTAATTCTTCAAAGCGGGGAATCCCAAAGCCGGAATCCATCCGTTCCGCCTCTTTCGTCTTTCCCTTCTTCGGGGGCGAGGCAGAACGCATCGAGTATGCCCGCGCACTCGGCTTGGTGTCATAATCCACCCCGAACAACGAATCCCGCAATCGCGCCAGGAAGGGGCGGGTCAATTCATCTTCATAACTCAATGGGTCGGGTGAAGTAACAGGCGTTTCAGGGGATGTTCTACCTCCGGCGTCCTGCATTCCCTGTCCTGCGTCCTGTGGTTCTAACGGTGAACGGGTTACAGGGTTCGACGAGGGAAAGTTCTCGATGCCTTGACCCGTCCCTACATCATGGCTTGCGTCCTGCGCCCCATAGGGTTCCCCCTCTTGGGAGGGGGGTAGGGGGTGGGTTGCCGTTGTTCCTACAGGTTCCACCGCTAATGGTGGTATCTGCACCGCCTGTATCCGCTCCAGCAAAATTTCAATTGCTCGCCGTTCGGTGGGGTCGGTAATCAAAGCCAAATCCCGCGTGGCGCGTCCGTTCACCACCCAGATTAAGCCCTCTTCCCCTTCTGCCAACACCACTTGTACCCGTGGTACGGCAACCGCACGGGGTTCGTTGCGGAGCTGTTGTGTCTTGCGCCTCCCCCCCCCTCCCGACCCCCGCGTTAAAATTAATACGATCAGGATTAAGCCGCCTACCCCAACCGCGGCAAGCGTTCCCAGATAGAGTGTCATTTCATCCATGTGTCGTCCCCATCTCCATTCGCGTTGGGCGACCGCCAACCCATGTTTTGGTGTCAATCTGTGTGGCTCTATTGTGCGTTGCTCTTGCCGAAAATTCAACCGTACCAATTGCCACCCCCCCCTCGCTTGTCGCACCTCCGCGCTACCATTTCATGCTTACGTAAACACGAAAACATACAGTAAGTCTGTTTGAGCAGATTTGCTGTATCAGCATGAGGGTTATGGAGATTAAGAATTAAAAGCCGCAACGCCCCCCCGACCCCGACCTAAAGGACGGGGCAACCAAATACTGGACTCTGCGAAACAAGCGTACTTGGCAAGGGGGGTTCCGTATTCCATAGCCCT
>CBKYSX010000038.1:0-12820 GCA_966690745.1 uncultured Ardenticatenales bacterium | reverse complement strand
CGGCGACAACGGAATGGTCGCCGCCCCCTTCAATCAATTCTATTGTGACTTCCGGCTGAAAGGGTTGCCATTCGGTGGTGGCAATCTGCCGCGCATCCGCGACCCGCATTTCGACTGCCCCCGTAAAGAGCTCCGGCGCAAAGCCTGCTTCTTCTGCCCGAACCTGTACCGTCACGGTACGGGACGTGGTGCGTTCCTCATCGTTATTGACGAATATCGGATAGACCCCCGGTTGCGCCCCGAAGACCACCACCCACAATTCGAAGCCATCCTCGCGGGTTGCGTGACCGACCCCCACCTCCCGCCAAATTGGAAGCAGGAGATTGTCGCGGTGGATTTGATCCTCCAGAAAATATTTCATCGCTTCCAACGCCGTCCCGCTGGACCAGTTCTCCGACACACGCATTCGATCCGGATAGGGCAGATACGCCGTTCGCGCTACCCGCTCCGTCACCAACGAGCCATCGCTCCCGGTATGGCTGGGGTCGGAACGGGTGATGATGTCGTCGGCGTGTGCCTGTGCCGCCGCCGCCAGATCATCATTCCAGTCCAACAACCCTACATTGTTGGCGCGGCGGGCTTCGTTCATCATCCCGTAAAAAAGATCAGGGGTTGCAGTTTGTTTGTGGTGGTCTGTGGCACGGACAAGGGCAGGAAATGTGAAGCCCCATCCGATGGCAAGCAACAACCCGATAATCACGATGCGTTTCATGTAGGAAGGGTGGGGGTGATGTAATGAGTAAGGGGAAATGAGAAACGAGAACGCGGTGGACATTTAATTCTCGTTTCTCATTTCTCAAATTCCAACGTTGGGCGACCACAAGGGTACGCCCCTACAGGTACGTCTGCGTCCCGCCGTTTATGACGGCAATTGCCCGACTTGAAGCGAATCAAAAATGGCAGTCATGGGAGCAGTCCCTGAATTCGCGGCAACACCTACATCGCCACTCAGATAGATGGCTTCGGTGGGGACATCCTGCGAAGACACCTGCTGACCATTGATATACAATGTCAATCGTTCGCCCACTGCATCTATCATGAGCGTATTCGGGAAACCATCAGGAAGCAGGGCATCCGAAGGGGTCCACTCTAACATATCCACCCATTTGCCGCCGGATTGGGCGCGAAGGCGGAACGATTGGGTTCCGTTGATTTCAAAATAGTAAAACGCCTGATCCCCCGACCCGCGAAAAATCAACCCTGCTCCGCTGTCGGGCGACCCCACCGTGCCGCTTAAGGTCACAGTGCTTGCCAGACGGAAATCGGTGAAGATGGTGTTGGGTTGGCTTTTCCAGAAATGGTTGGCTTCGTAGATATTCAGATGGTACGCCCCGTCCCGAATGGTGCCATCATGTTGGGGGGTGCTTTCCTGGATCCAACTCAGTTGGGTTCCGTTATCGAACGGCTCATCCAGCAGGATGACCCCCATTTCCAGAGGTGGCAACGATTCCGTGACCGGGGGGGTTGGCTCTTCCGCCGCAAAGGTGGGGGGAATGGTTTCGGCAGTGGGTTCGGGCGCGGCGACCACACTTTCGGGCGGTAGGCTCCCCGTTTCCGCCGGGGTGAGGGTCGGTTCGGGCGCGGGGGCGGGCGTATCCCCGCCGGGGGGTGGTCCGGCACTGATGATAATATCTACGGTAGTTCCGCCCGGAACGGGGATACCCCGGCGCGGATTTTGTTCCACAATGCGCCCCGCCGGGAGCAGATTGTCATAGGCGGTGCGGGTGGTTCCTACGCGCAAATTGCCTTCGGTCAATGCCGTGCGTGCCGCCTCTTCGGTTTGCCCGTATAAATCGGGAACCAACCGGAAGACCTGCGGGGCGGGAAGCGGGTTAACATCTACCACAATCGTCCCCTGCTCTAAGGGCGGACGGTTGGGTTGTTGGCAATTGGCGATGCTGGTGTCGCGGGGCAACCCTGCCACCGGACATTGGAAAACAATTGTGCCGGGCGCGAAATTGTCATCTTGAATGAAGGCATTGATGGTAATAGTATAGCCTTGCGCCCATGCCTGTTGCACCGCCTGATTGTAGGGAACCCCGACAAAGCCGGGAATGGTGTTGGGTACGGGCGTGACGCTTCCGGCGGGAACCACCGTGCGCCCCTGCAACCAGACCGCCAACAGAACTACGGTGATTAATGCACCCAATGCCAACATTGCCAGCCCGCGCCAGGGAAAATTACTGCGGGGTTGTACCACCACGGTTGGCGGAGGAGCAACGGGCAACGGGGTGACGGGTTCGGGGGTGTGGAGTGCCTGCAACATCCCGTTGGCAAAACTGTGCGCGTTGGGCTGGCGTAGGGCGGGATCTATGTTTAATGCCCGTAATAGGAGATTCTCAACACCCACCGGAATATCGGGATTAAACCGGCGCGGCTCGGTAATTTTGGGGGGCGCACTATCACCGGGAACGGGCAATGTCCCCGTCAACAATTCATAGAGCATAACCCCCAGCGCGTATACATCTGCGGTAGGCGTAGGAGCAACCGGGCGTGTTTTGGTGTTGATTTGTTCGGGCGCAAGGTAGCGGGTTAAACGGTCGGGGATCACCTCGCCCAAATGACGCAGGGCGGCAACCGCTTCCCCTACTTCCCAATGGGTGATATAGGCATCGGGTCGGGCATCCGTCCCTTCTTCGATGTAGATGTTTTCGGGATTGAGCGCACCATGAGCAATCCCTTCGCGGTGCGCCACTGCCACTGCCTGTGCGACGGTTGCCATCAATTCTACTGAGGCGCGAACATCCAACGGGGCGCGGCGGCTGACCCAGCGACGGAACAGGGTTCCGGTGGGAATTTCTTCCACCTGATAGGGTGAGCCATCTACCGTGCGCCCGAAGGCGATAATGCGCGGCACATGCCCGTCATCAATCCCTTGCAAACTGAGTAACTGCCCGCGCCAATTTTCGGCAAATTCCATATCCTGACTGAGGGGTGCGTTCCACACTTTCACCCATACCGATTGCCCCACGGATTGGTCAACGGCATCATAAATATCCAATTCCCCTTGCTGTAGAACGCGCTCTTTCAGGCGGAATCGGTTGTCTAAGGTCGTTTCTAGCATAAGAAGTGCTGGTTGTCTCGTTGTTTCATTGAATAGTGATGATTTAATATGGTACATCTAAAATGAAAATAGTCAGAATAGGGGGTATCGGGGGGATAATCGTTCCAAATGAAAGCTTAAGGAGGCGGTTCCGTTATTCTCCACTCAAAATGTCTAAACCTTCCTAAATCGCTGAAGGTGTTGCTAGTTAAATCAAAAAGTTGCAAGTTGCTATAGAACAGATCCCCTTCAAACGACTGGGTTTCATATACCACTGTACGACGACCCGGCAACCAAATGGGGCTATGGGCAGGGGTGGGTACACTATAGGTTCCGACTTTTGTATCTCCGAACCAAAAAATCCCCATCTGAGCATCAGGGTTAATACTTGGATTCTCCCATGGACGCGAGCCAACAAAGGCTAATCCTTGTCCATAAGTTGACCATTTAAAACTACTCACTTCACTTAAGGTATAGTTGTCAATCGTCGAACTCAGACTCAATGTTGGAGTAATGCTGTCGATTGAAGCAATATAAATTTGCTTGTTAGTATCTGCATAAGCAACATAATGGTTGTCTGGTGAGAATGAAACCCCTGATTGAATCGGAAAGGGGGTAATCAAAGAGGCGGAACTGCCGTCTACACTCCACTTCATAGGATAACGAAGCGCACTGCGCGAATCGCTTGCCTCAAGCACTAAGAAAAATTCGCCGTCTGGATACCATTGCACCAAATAATAATATCTCGAAACATCAGTAATCAACGTTAAATTAGAACCATCAATGTTCATTGTATAAATAATGGAATCGTCACCAGACAAGTGCCCTTGGGTAAAAATAATACGAGTGCCTTCGTTGTTTATCACAAAAGTAGTCACTTCGTCCGCTAGTTTGCGTGGAGTGTTACTGTCAATAGATTGATAATACAAGCTCTGTTGAAATTCCTCTTCCTTACTGTCGTACGCAATATACAGAACTGCCTTGCTATCGGGCACCCATTGATGTCCGTAGCTTGGCATTTCTGTGAGCAGGTATCTATCCTTACCTTCGTTTGACATCACATAAAGAGCATTTGGTAGATTACCAATTGTGTCTTCGACTCGAACCAAAATAAATTTGCCATCCGGTGAAAGTTTCGCATCCACAATTCGTAAAGGAGCAAAATTTGCTATTTCGGTTAGATGACTGCCATCAGCACGAATGGTGTATAGCTTATCATACCCACCAATAAGTCCGACATAGGCACTTAGTGGCGGGGCGGATGCGAACGTCGTTACATGGTACGACGGAACTTGTAAAATTTTGGGAGGGGGGTTGGATAGGATAAGTAAACCTATTCCTATGACCGATAAAAGTAGGTAGAAAAACCAAAAAAGCGGGTTACGAACCAATTTTTCAAACAAGTTAATACAACCAGATACAAAATATTCTACCCATTCACGAAGAATGTCCGAAGGTCGTTTTTGAGGAACGGGTGATTCTTTCATTCGTTATGCCTCAAATATCAAATACATTGCACAGAAGTAAAACTGAATGTTATTTTCTCAAAGATTTACATACGCTAATGCTTCTTGAATATCTTCGGCTTCCAGATAGGGATACGCTTTAAGAATCTGTTCGGTGGAATAGCCGGAGGCTACCAACCCGACCACCGCCCCAACTGTCACGCGCAGTCCGCGAATACAGGCTCTGCCGCCCATCACTTCGGGGTCGCGGGTAATTCGTGTAAGAGATTTCATGAAATATGCTCCTTAACTACCGGGGGTCATATCAAGTATAGCAGAATTCTATCCTGCTATCGAAACCATTTAAAAAGGGCGGCTCAAGCAGAGCCACCCCTTTGATTATCCTTTTAACAACCCCGCTTTTTCGACTGCCTTGCGAACATCGGCGCGGAAGTTGGCGATTGCCTGTTCGTAGTCCAGGGGAGCCATGCCCTGTAGACGTAGAATGTAGGAGGGGTGTAGGGTGGCGATGGTATCAATGCCCAACGGTCCTTCCCGAAATTCGCCCCGTGCGGCGGTAATCTTAAAATCTTTGCCCAGCAATGCCTGCGCCGCTGTTCCCCCCAGACAGAGAATGACTTGCGGTTGAATAATTTCCAATTCACGGTCAAAGTAGGGGCGGCTGGCTTTTTTCTCTGCCGCCGTGGGGGGGCGGGTTTTTAAGGATTTCCCGTTGCGCGTGGTGGGCCACACTTTAACCACGTTGCTAATCCAGATTTGACTGCGATTTAATCCCAGTTCGCCCAGCACCTGTTGCAGTAATTGCCCGCTTTTGCCGACAAAGGGTTCGCCCTGTTGGTCTTCTTGTGGTCCGGGGGCTTCCCCCACCAACATCAAGGGTGAGGTAGGGTCGCCGGAACCAAAAACGACCTGGCGTTGGTCGGGGGTGAGGGTCGGGGTTAAGGCTTCAATCGTTTCGGCTTTCAACGCGGAAACGCGCTCGGTTTTGCTCATTGGTGATGCTCCTTTGGTCTATTCATTGTGGGGGTGTAGGTTCGCCAAATTTCAACTTTGCATCATTATTATAGAAGCAAGCCACGTCAATTTGAGAATTGGGTATTGCGTATTGAGAAAACGTCATAGTTTCCCCTACGAACGAAATGGTGAATAGACAGAGTAGATTGAAGCGAAGGAAACAACAACCCACCCCCCTACCCCCTCCCAAGAGGGGGCTTCCTGTTTCATCCTCTTTTGTCATTGCAACGCCGCTTTAGAAACGAATGGATACATTCTGCAATCGTAAACAGGGACCCATGATTCAAAAGATCGCTGTATTTCCCAATACCCAATTCTCCCTACTTATTACCCTATGAATATCATCCGCTACACCTATCAAGAATCTGCCCCCGCATGGGGGTTGTTGGAGGGGGACGAGATTATCGCGCTGGAAGGAAACCCGTTTGAGGGGATTCGCAAAGGGGCGGTGGTCGGGAATGTCGCCTATGCACGGCTGTTAGCTCCCGTTCAACCGAGCAAAATTATCTGTATCGGGCGCAATTATGCCGCCCACGCCGCCGAATTAGGGAACGATGTCCCCGCCGAACCGTTGATTTTCCTGAAGCCGCCCAGTTCGATTATCGGACCGGGCGACGCGATTGTTTTGCCCGCCCTAAGCCAACGGGTGGAACATGAAGCGGAATTGGTGGTGGTGATTGGTAAACGGTCGCGCCACCTGACGGAAGAAAACGCGATGGAGGCGATTTTTGGCTATACCTGCGGCAACGATGTGACCGCCCGCGATTTGCAACGAAGCGATGGGCAGTGGAGCCGCGCCAAAGGGTTCGATACCTTCTGCCCGATTGGTCCCATGATTGTCACCGCCGACGATTACAACCCTGCCTCGGTGGCAGTTCACTGTCAGGTGAATGATGAAACCCGACAGGCGGGCAATACCCGCGACCTGATTTTCGGGTTGCCCCGCTTGCTGAAAGATGTGTCGGCGGTCTTTACCCTCGAACCGGGTGATATTCTGATGACCGGAACCCCTGCCGGGGTGGGTCCGCTGATTGCGGGGGATCGGGTGGTGGTAACGGTGGAGGGAATTGGGAGTTTAGAGAATAAGGTGGTTGCTTAATCAACGATTGCGTGATGCATGAATTTGCGGAACGGTTTGGTGCTTAGGGAGTAAATAGCGCGTTTCATGCCCACTCCGCCCTAAAGGGATGGGGCTATAGACATGTGCTTTGTGAATATTCGGCAGGCACATGCCTATAGCATGGTGGTTTTAACCCCGTGACCAAGATGTCTTGCACCACGCCCCCAATTTTATTTTTATGTCCCTTATCTATTTGATTCGCCACGCCCGCACCCACGCCGACCCCGCCATTCCCGCCGAGCAATGGCTGTTGTCGGAGGAGGGGTTTGTGGCGGCGGCGGCATTGGCGGGCAAGCAGTTCTGGACGACCATTGATAGGGTATTGACCAGCACTGAGAAAAAAAGCCATGCCACGATTGCCGCCGCGTTGGAATTGTGGGAATTGCCCCATGTCGCATGGGCGGCGTTTAACGAAGTGCAACGGGAGGGCTACACCGCCACACAAGCCGAATACGAGGCGCAGGTGCGGCAGTTATTTGCCCACCCCACACAAAGCGTTGACGGGTGGGAAATTGCCGACCACGCCCTGCAACGGGCAATGGCAGGGCTGAATCGCGCCCTTGCGACCTACCCCGGACAAAATCTTGCCATTGTCGGGCACGGGTTGTTATGGGCGATCATACGTGCTCATTTATTGGGGAAACCAGAGGTAGACCCCGCCGAATGGAAAGCGGTGCGCTTTCCCGATGTGATGGTGTGGCGGGTTGAACAGGGGCGGTGGCAGATGGTGCAGGATTTTGAGGGGATACGGCGGGATAGAGGTTAGAGATAGAGAGGTTTGGTGGGGAAACGCTCTTTATTCAAGAAGCTCCTACTCCCTACTACCTCTCTACCTCTCCCTCTAACCTCTACTTCCGCACGACATACCAGTTATTCTGAATGTCGTGCGCCAGCGTGTGGGTTTCGACAGAGCCAAAACCTGCCTGATGCAGATAATCGCGGGTGGCGGCTTCGCCCCACATCGCGCCCAATCCCTCCCCGCCCTGCGCCAGTGAAACGGTCATACAGTGCATGGTGGAGATGGTATAGAGGAAGGTACCAATCGGATGGGCGATGTCGTGGTAGGCATGGCTCGTTCCGCTAATATCCTGCATCAGGTAAACCCCATCCGGGGCAAGGGTGCGGTGAATCCCCTTCAGCACATGGAGCGGCTTTGCCTGATCGTGAACCGCATCAAAGGTGGTGACGAAGTCGTATTGTTCGGGGGTGGCGGTTTTGTCAAAATCACTCAAATCGCGGATCACAAATTCGACGTTCGTCAATCCCTTCCGTGCCGCTTCCGCGTGTGCCGTGGCAACCGCTTCCGGCGACAAATCCATGCCTGTGAAGCGGCTGTTCGGATAGAGTTCCGCCAGTTTATTCAGAATCCGCCCCGCGCCACAGCCCACATCCAGCACCCGAATGCCCGCCGCCAACCGTTCATCCAGCCCCGGCACGAGCGGCAAAATATGTGTTTCCAGTGACGACAACACCGATTGCCCGCTATCTTCCGCCATCACCGCATGAAAACGGGGGAATTTATCATAGGCAACCCCGCCCCCATGCTTGAAACTGTGAACAATGTCATCTTCTACCGCACCCAACACCGCAATATATTGGGTAAAAACAGCAATGTTGTCCGCCGCCGCTGAACGGGTTAAGAAAGCGGCGTGTTCCGACGGCAAATGATAATAGGTGCTGGTCGGGTCCACTTCCACCACTTGCGATGTCACCATCGCACCCAGCCATTCCCGCACATAGCGTTCGTTCAAGTTGGCATAGCGGGCAATCTCCGCCACCGTTGAGGGGGGCAGATTCTGCATGGTATCAAACAGCCCGGTGCGATGCCCGATGGATGCCATCAGGCAGAGCGAGCCGTAATTAAGGGCATCCAGCAAAGTTCCCGCAAATGCCTCTGCTTTTGCGGTATCGTATTCCATCATTACATCAAGGGTCATGGGGTTGTACTCCTCGTACTATTTCAGGTCGCTATGGATATGACCCTGTTACTTTACGCTATTCGCTTTTCAATTGCCGCCCCCTAAAGTGAGCAACAATTACCCACTATGGTTAGCCACGAACCTCGCGCCATATTGGGACACGGGCGGGTCATCGGTGCCGGTTGAATGGCTCTTCATTCCGATGTGTGCAACGCACATGCGCGTAGCGATGCCCCTACCAAACATCCCCTACGGGATACGCTTCCCGTTTCTCATTTCTCATTTCGCCTTTCTCGTTGTAGGGTACTCCGCCAATCAAAACCAATCAGGTGCGATGACCGCACCTCCACCCCTAGACTACCCCTATGAACCATTTTCTTTCGCTGGCGGATATTACTACCGATCAATTCAACGACTTGATGGAACTTGCCATCACCTTAAAACGGGAACTAAAACAGGATGGGAAAAACCGCCCCTTGTTGGCGGGTAAAAATCTGGGCATGATTTTTCAGAAGCCAAGCCTGCGTACCCGCGTTTCTTTTGAAGTCGGGATGAACCAATTGGGCGGGGCGGCACTGTACCTTAGCCCTAACGAAATTCAATTGGGCAAACGGGAAAGTGTGGCAGATGTGGCGCGGGTGCTGGGGCGGTATGTAGATGGGATTATGGCGCGGGTCTTTGCCCATCAGGATATTGTGGACCTGGCACACTATTCCCCCGTTCCGGTGATTAACGGGTTGAGCGATTACAACCATCCCTGTCAGGGATTGGCGGATTACCTGACCATGTTGGAAGAATGGGGATCATTTGAAGGGCGCACCCTTGCCTATGTCGGGGATGGGAACAACGTGTTGACCTCATTGATTAACGGAGCCATCCATACCGGGATGACGGTTCATGCGGCAACCCCCGAAGGCTACGAACCCCCTGCCGATGTCCTCACTTATGCCAAAGAACGGGGCGTGACCGTCAATGTCTTTAATGATCCGCGCACGGCAGTGGAATCGGCAGACGCACTGTACACCGATGTCTGGACGAGCATGGGGCAAGAGGAAGAATCGGCGCAACGGCTTAAGGTATTCCCGCCCTATCAAATCAATCAGGCACTTTTAGCCCATGCCAAGCCGGACGCAATTGTATTACACTGTCTACCAGCCCATCGCGGCGAAGAAATCACCAACGATGTCGCCGATGGAGCTAATTCGCGTTTGTGGGACCAGGCGGAAAACCGGCTCCACGCGCAAAAGGCATTGCTGGTACGACTTTTAGGCTCATAAAAACTGTGGGGATACCGTGATTTAATGAACGTTAAAAATTAATTACCGTACCCCTGTAGGGGCGCACCCTTGTGGGTGATACCCATGTGCGTTGCACACGCCCGTCGTATCCCACGGCAGGGCGGGCACAAGGCACCGCCCCTACAGTTACCCCTTACGGTATTAATTTCTTAATTCCCATCAAATCGCGCTATCCCCACCACCCCCTACAGCTTCATGGACACCAAGGCGCAACAGTTTCAGGCATGGCTTCAAAAAGGGCATGATTCCGCATGGGCGGGCAATTGGGCAGAGGCGGCAAATGCATACCGTCAGGCGATTGGCTTTCAGGGCAATGATCCCCTCGCCCATATCAGTTTGGGGTTGGCGTTGTACGAACAGGGCGATTTGAATGCCGCGCTCACTGCTTACCAACGCGCCCTTGCGCTGAATCCCAACGAAGTTCCCGCTTTACAAAAACTGGCGGAAATTTATGCTCAACAGGGAGACAGCCGCCAGGCATCCGCCTTTTTTATGCGGGTGGCGGATGGATACATGAAACTGCGCCAACCCGCCCAGGCGGTGCGGGCATGGCAACAGGTAGTACGCCATGACCCGACCAATCGTGTCGCTTATCGCCGCCTTGCCGATGCCTACCAACGGGGGCGACGCAACGATCTGGCGGCGCAGGCATTGTTGGGGCTGGCGCGGGTGCATAGCGAAGCCAACGAGAGGAAAACTGCCGTTACCCTTGCCCGCGAAGCCCTCACGCTGAAACCGGATTACACCCCCGCCCAGCATTTTCTCTCATTGGTAGATACCCCCGCCGGAACCCAATTTGCGACTGCCGCCACCCCGCGCCCGACCGGGCTGTTGCGGAGCGCACCGCCGCCCTCAATGGGGTTGTTGAATCTGGCGGAAGAGGAAAGCCATAACCGCATTGCCTCCACGACCCAATTGGCGCAGGAACGTGCGCTTGCCCGCCTCGCCGATTCCTTCTTTGCCGGGGAAGGGGGCGATTTGGAAGTCGAGGCATTGAAGGCGCAGGCATTGGATTTGCAAACGCGGGGCTTAACCGATGAGGCGATTCGCACCTATGAACAGGTGATAAAACGGGGGGGTGGCTCCGATGATATTTATTATACATTGGGAACGCTCTACCAATCGCTCTTTCGTCCCGACGAAGCCATTAAGATGTATCAGCAGGTGATGGACGCGCCCGATTATGCAACGGCGGCACATTTTGCTATCGGGCAATGTTATCAAAACACGGGGCGCATGGATGAGGCATTGACTGCCTTCCTTGAAGCGGCGAAGAAGATTGACCTTCAGAGTGTGGAAAAAGGGCAAGCCGACGAAATTATCAAGCTCTATGAAGGGTTAGCGGATTCTTACGATGCAAAAGGGGACAAGGAACAGGCGGAACATTTCCTTGCCCAATTGACCGAATTTTTGAGCCAACGGGGATGGGAAGACAAATTGCGCGAATTGCAGGCGCGGTTAGGCAACGACACCAACGACCTGACCATTGCCGAATTTATTGAAAATGCGGCTAACCCCGAAGTGTTTGCGGCATTAGAAGCGGCAGGGCAATACCAGGAGCATGGGCTGTACCGGGCGGCAATCGAGGAATTGTATTGGGGCATGGATGCCGCACCCTATTATCTGCCCTTACATACGCAGATGGCAGAATTATTCCTGTTATTGGGCAAAATGGAAGAGGCAGTGGCAAAAATGGTGATGGTTGCCGATGCCGCCCACACACGGGGCAAACCGACCCAGGCAATTCGCGCTCTGGAACGGGCGGTGGAGATGAACCCGATTGACCAGAACGTGCGGAGCCGTCTGATTGACCTGTTGATGTCCAACGGGGCAGTGGATGTCGCCATGCACCACTACGTTCAACTGGCGGAAGGGTTTTATCAATTGGCGCAGGTGGACCGGGCGGTGGAAAAACTGAACGAGGCGTTGCGGGTTGCCCCCCGCGCTAACCCTGAAGCCGAATGGAACTTAAAAATTCAACGCCGCCTCGCCGATATTCATACCCAACGGTTGGACGGGCGGCGGGCGGTTGCCCAATGGAAATCGAAACGGTACAACAGCTGACCTCGCTCTATTTCCGATTGGGGGCAGAAGAACGTGCGTTAAATGTGATTGAGGATACGACCAATCGTTTGCTCCACACCGAAGGGCAAACCACTGCTTACCGTTTTTTACAACATGAAGTGACCCAACAGGCAACCAACCCGACCGTGGTTAAATTGTTCGGCACGTTCCAATCGGAATGGGGCGAAAGTGACGGGGCGGCGCGGAGTTGGGAAAAAGCGGTGGAATTGTTTGTACGGAAAGGGGACAAGGCACAGGCGGGGGCATTGCTCCGGCGCATTATCGCTCTTCGTACCACAAACGAAGCCCGCTACCGTGCAATGTTGGAGCATCTGATGAAGGTAGAGTAATCGGACGATTGCCGTTTCTATAGTTAATAATGGTCAATTTTAAAAGAGCGTAAGCACGGGTTTTCAAACCCGCTTACGCTCTTTATTGTTAGGCTTTTTCTGATAACGGCACTAATCTGCCGTCGCTTGCATTTCCGCCCACCCCTCATCCGTCACCTTTTCGACAATCACCGCCGCCCCCTGCCCCACGCCGATACACATGGTTGCCAACCCATAGCGCACATTGTCGCGCCGGTGCATTTCGTGGACGAGAGTTGCCATAATCCGCGCCCCGGAACAGCCCAACGGATGTCCCAGCGCAATCGCACCTCCATTGACATTCACAATTGCCGGGTCTAAGCCCAATTCCTGCATACAGGCGAGTGCCTGCACTGCAAAGGCTTCGTTCAATTCTACCAACCCCAAATCGGCAACGGTCAGATTGGCGCGTTCCAATGCTTTGTGCGTGGCGGGAATTGGACCCAATCCCATGACACGGGGGTCTACCCCGGCGACGGCGCGGCTCACAATCCGCGCCAGTGGTCGTTTGCCCTGCCGCACGGCTTC
>CBKYSX010000037.1:0-13083 GCA_966690745.1 uncultured Ardenticatenales bacterium | reverse complement strand
ATAATTGGTCGTCTGGGTTCTGGAATAAATAGCCGACCCGTCGCGCCACCTCATGGGTTTTGCGGGTGGCAATATCCCAATCGCCTACCTGAATCCTACCGGAAGCCGGACGGAGCAAGCCGTTTAAGGTTCGTGCCAGGGTACTCTTTCCTGCTCCGTTCGCGCCGATAATAGCGGTAATCTGCCCTGGCGCGAACGACACCGAAACGTCTTGTAGTGCCTGTACCCCGCTTGGATAGGCAAATGAAATATGTTCGACAGTAACAGGCATCGGCGCAACAGGGTCAATTGGAATGGTTGGTACAACAAAGGGGTAAAAGTCAGGTGGCCGGGCAGTGACGGGAGAGGGGATTGAAAATTCATCAGGGGTCAAAGGTGGCGGTGATTGACCAATAGCTGTGCCAATCGTGACATACAAGGGTGGCTCTATACCAAACGTTGCCAACGCGGTATCACGTAGAATTTTCCGTGCGGTTCCAAAACGTACCACTTCCCCCTGATGTAATACGAGAGCATGGGTGACAAAGGGCGCGACCTCTGCCAATTGGTGCGTTGCCAGCACCACTGTGGTTCCCCGTTCTGCCAATCCGCGTACTACCGCAAAAACCTCTGCTGTCCCTTCGGGGTCTAGTTGGGCGGTGGGTTCATCCAGCACCAGCAATTCAGGGCGCATCGCCAATACGGAGGCAATCGCCACCCTCTGTTGTTGTCCGCCCGACAGCGCGTAAGGGGAGCGTTCAGCGAGCTCCTCAATTTCCAATTGTGCCAAAACGTCCCGCACCCGTTGCCCCATTTCCTCACGGGGAATCCCTAAGTTTTCCAAGCCAAAAGCTACCTCTTCAAAAACCGTTGTCCGTGCCCCCGAAATCTGATTAAAAGGATTTTGTAACACCAACCCGACATCTTTCACCCATTCGCCCAACGCACTTTCACGCATCGAACGCCCCGCCACCATCACACCCCCTTCAATCTCACCGTTGAAAAAATGGGGAACAAAGCCCGCCAGTGCGTAACATAATGTGCTTTTGCCCGCACCCGTCCCCCCCGCCAGCAGTAACACTTGTCCTGTTTCCAGGTCGAACGAAACATCCTTTAAGACCGGATGGCTGGTGTCGGGGTATTGGTAGGTGAGATTAGAAACCTGTAACATCTATTCTTCTGCTTTGGCGTGGCGTTTACGCAACACACTGAGGCGTACCGCAAGGGGTTCCGTTGCTATTATCACATCGCATGATTTTCCATCCAACACAGTCGCAACCTCATTCAATTTAGCGTGAACCTTATCCATAACGGCATAAATGGCATCGTCGAAAATATCCAACTCTACCCGCATTTTAGAGCCGCTAAAATTATGATGCCATGTGGCAACGGCTTTGCCCGCCACTAAAATCAACCCCAAGCCATCCCCCACGCTGGTATAACCCCGCGCCTGTTGAGCAGGGTCAATCAGCCGTTCGCGCCCATCCCCCGCCAACCCCATCGTATAACTGTCCCACTTGGGCAATACAGCGACTTCATCCTCCGCTAGAGGCGTGGTTTGCTCAAAGGCTTCTACATCTTCAGATAAGAGGAGCAACCCGTTGCCTATATCCGTGGTGTCCAGTTGTGCCACTACCTCTGCCGCCTGTGCTTTTTTCGTGCCCAGCCACCAGCGAAAATCCTCTGCCCGCACCGGACCGTAAGCGGTGAAATAGCGTCGAGCAATTTCACGCCAGGCTTCGGTGATATCCATCGGCTCCAATAATTCAGGCAACCATGCCGCCGTACTGACATACAGGAGCGCATTGGAACGCAGGCTCGCCGACCCCACCCGCAAAATTTCGGCATCGTAAGCGGCATGACGGGCAACAGAAGCAATGCTCTGCTCTTGTAAGCCGGTTGCTGTACGGAGTTCTTTGGGAATCATCGGCGTGACGGCGGTGGTTATCACTTGTTCACGTAGAGCGGGTAATTCATCTTCGGTAATCCCTATCGAACGATACCACGATGCCCCCATCTTGACAGGTTCCCGGAAGGCATTTGCAATCCGTGCATCCTGTGGCAATAGCAGGAAGATGGAGCCGCGCCATGCAGGAATCCGTACCGCTTCTTTGTTGTGCTCCAAAGCACGGAATGCATCGGCTGAAAATTGCTGGCTTCGCGCCCACAAGGTTAGTGGTGCGCTGGGATGGGAACTATAAACTCCTACGGTTCGCGCCAGAACATCGGTTAGGGAATCTGCGCCGGTTTCCAACAATTGCCGCCGATAGGTCCACGCCCGGATTTTGGACAGAAAATTCATGATTATTGTCTTTATGGAAGCGTCAATATTCCCAGGTCCACTTCAATTGCGCCATCGTTGCGCCGCAACCGTAAATCGCCCTCACTGCGCCACAACCCGAAGGTAAAGTGATAATCTCCCGGTTCCGCCGTGATCACATAGGTATCCCGATAAATTTTACCCACATTCCACGTCGAAGTGGGCGCATTTAAGGTATGGTCAAAGTTGAGTTGGGTACCCTCGCGATCAGCATGAAGCCAGATGGTGTAATCTACCTCCATCGGAGCGAGGGCTTCCATGTAAATTGCCAATTCTACGTCGCTATCCCCTTCGCTCTGAGGTTGTAAAGCAAAACCTATTACCCGCACCCGTTCCACACCCTGCTCATCTACCAGAGGCACATCTACAAAGTTTGGTAACTTGGCTTCTAAGGCGATACTTGCCTTATCGTGCAATTCACCCCCCGCCGCCAGTTGCAAACTAAGTAAGGTCTCGGGTGACAACGTATTCAAATCTGCCGCCATCAATAGTTGTTCCGCATCCGCTTCTGTGGCTTCGTAGTCAGGCAAATCCCCATGAACTCCGAAGGTCCGTATCCATGTATAAAGCAGGGCTATCGTATCCAGAGGCTGTGCCTCTAAATTTGTTGTGTCAATGGTTCCCAAAGGGTCAGTTTCATAGCGGGGTGTAATCAGAGTTACGCCGTTCAGCTCTTTGTTTTCAAAGAAAGGTGCAACAAACAATTCTTCATCAAATGCAAAAGCACGATCTATCGAACGATTGGGGAAGTTATCGTCTGTAAACGCCATTTTCCATGTGGTATCCTCCCGCTCCAACATAATATGATCAATCCGGTCATACCGATTATTCATCAATGCGGCGGCAAATAAGTCGGGGTCAGTGGTTGCCGCCAACTCTTCTAAAAAGGCAATCCGTTCGCGGTACAACCCCGCCGGATGGCTGAAATGTGCAGACCATGGAAAGAAGGTGTACACGGGACGATATGCCAGTAGGTCACGATAACTATGTCCTAGCAGGAAAACCTTACTTTCGTAATTGCCTCCCGTTATCGTATCAAAGGTTTCCACCAATGCAGTAGGGAATTGAGCTTGTCGAGCCGTTGCCACCATTTCATTGTTCAGAAATTGCGTGGCACTTTCTTGACTGAAGAAAAAGACCAGAACAACAAGTAACGTAGTGGCGACGGGACGTAGTGATACATTCGATTGGGCGAGAGATAAAAATAGCGGCTTTCTTGTCTGCCAGAGCCGCATTAACCCCATTGCCGCTCCGATTGCCAGAACCTGCTCTACAATCGTATAGGCACGAAATGTCAGCAAGGGACTGTTGGCAAGCATGCCCACCACCCCTAACGCACTCCATCCATAAACGGCTATCACCAATGCCAACATTCCCCGCGAAATTTTTTCCTGCCCTGCTGTAAACACTAAATAGAGCAACCCTGCCAACAGAAAGGCACCTTCAAGGGAACCATCCAGAAACGGAAAAGGCAATGGAATTTTTCCCTCGGATAACCAGCGATTCTGGAGCGGTTGCCAGCCGCCCGTAGTTACCATACTAACTAGATAAGGTCCCCAATACACTATGCTAAAAAGAGCAGTACTTGCCAAAACGCCAATAGCATTTTTCATATCCAGCGGGTAGCGAGTTCCTGAATGGATTTTATCCCATACAAGTTGAAATAATAGACTTACGCCCCCCACAAAAAACCAATAGTAGTACGTTTGGAAAATCAGACTACCGATGATACCGCCAATTCCCCACCAACTCCATCGTGCCCGTTGGGTAGCGAATTGCTGTCCGGTGCTGTTTTCAACCCAATAGACCCACCACGGTACAAATAATACCAAACTCAACCATTCTGCCGTTTTGAACCATTCCTGGTAAAACAGCATCACAAATGCTGAAGCGACGGCTACAGGATATGCAACGCTACGATGCCATAGCCATGTTACGGCAAACGGCATTAAGAATGCTGTAATCAGCATTCCAAATTTCAGCGAAGCATAAGGTTCGATCCCGCTAAGATTAGAAAGACGAGCCAATAACCAAAAATAAAGGGGCGGATAAAAAGCGGGCAACCCCTCATACACAACATCCCCGTACCCCCATTGAGTTGCAAGTTTAGTAACGAATGCAGTATAAAATCGTTGATCGGCTTCAATGGCATCAAGCGCGTACGGAGTATCCTTTAGAGCGAGGGCAACGATAGCCACCATAAAAATAGCCAACCCGCTCAATGCCAGATAAAACTTATGGTTAAGGTGAAGCGGTAAAAGAAAAACAAATCCGATCAACCCTATAAAGGCAAAAACGCTCCCGATTGCCCACATATCCCAAAAGGGACGGGTCGCTATTTGTGCAGACCCTCCTTCAATAAATCCGACCACCAATAGGGCTAGCAGAGCCGCAAGCACAAAGATAATCAAGGGAAAAATACGGGATTCTGCCTGTATCAGTCCCTGCCTTGGCATTGTAGAAAGTGTCATAGGGGTTCTCCAACAACGGCGATAGCATCACAATTATTTAAGCACAAATGACAGGGACACAAAGCAAATGAAGCTCACTCACTTTGTGTCCCCGAAGTTTAACTGTGCGTTTATGAAGGTCGCCAGCGATTTGTAATGGGCAGGCGGCGATCCTTCCCAAATGCCCGCGTCGAAATTTTGATGCCGGGTGCGGATTGCCGCCGCTTAAATTCGTTGCGGTCTACCATCCGAATCACGCGCAGAACAGTGGCTTCATCAAAGCCATCTTCGACGATTTCCGCTACACTGTAATCTTCTTCGATATACCGTTCCAAAATCCCGTCCAGAATCTCATACGGGGGTAGGGAATCCTGATCCATCTGCCCCGGTTTGAGTTCGGCACTGGGAGGCTTGGTAATACTGTTTTGCGGAATCACCTGCCCTTTGTGTTCGTTGCGCCAATTGGAAAGGGCATAGACCCATAGTTTATAGACATCTTTAATCGGGCTAAAGCCCCCCGCCATATCGCCGTATAAGGTAGCATACCCCACTGCCGCTTCGCTTTTATTCCCCGTTGCCAGCACCAGATAGCCGAAACGGTTAGACAACGCCATCAGATAATTGCCACGTATCCGCGCCTGTAAGTTCTCTTCGGCAAGGTTAATATCTTCCCCTGCGAACGGCTCTTCCAATGCTTGCAGATAAGCCGCAAAAGGTGCTTCAATCGCCACAGTCATATATTTGATACCGAGAGCCTCCGCCAATACTTGCGCGTCACTTTTAGAATGGTCACTGGAATAACGGGAGGGCATCGAAACCCCTAATACGTTCTCCGCCCCCAATGCGTCCGCCGCAAGCGTGGCAGTGAAGGCACTATCAATGCCTCCACTTAACCCCAATGTTACCTTGCTAAAGCCATTCTTCCGCACGTAATCCTGTAATCCCAGACATAGGGCATGGTAGACTTCACCCACCGGGTCTAATCGTTCACTGATGAGGGGCTTTATAGGGGCAATTCCCTCATGGGTTCGCACGGTTGCCGCACCATAGCGCACCACCCGTTCCGGTACGGTAATCTTACGGCGGCGCGGGTCGTGGAGCCGTTCGCGGAACACACTGTCAAGGTCAAGGTCTGCCACAATCAATGCTTCTTCATACGCCGGACCCCGCGCAATCAATTCCCCGGTGGGACCATAAATGACGCTCCACCCATCGAAAATAATTTCATCCTGCCCCCCCACCAGATTACAGTACGCTACAATAGCCACGTTATCGGCGGCGCGGGTCGCCAACATCCGTTCGCGGGAAATCCCTTTCGCACGGAAATAAGGGGATGCTGATAGATTTAAGAGCAGTTCTGCTCCCGCATCCGCCTGAACCTGATGGGGACCGGTGGGATACCATATATCTTCACAGATATTCACCCCCACCATATCGCCATCGAAATCAAAGATGGGCACTTTTACCCCTGTACCGAAGTAGCGGTTCTCGTCGAATACACCGTAATTGGGCAAGAACTGCTTATGATAGACCCCTAACAACTGCCCGTCTTGAATCACGGCGGCGGCGTTGTAAATATCGTGGTCGGTGCGGTCGGGGAACCCTACCAATGTCACCAACCCCGTACTGGCGCGGCGCACATCATCCAACGCCCTTTGACAGGCAAAAATAAAATCAGGCTTTAGCAGTAAATCTTCCGGGGGGTAGCCGCTAATGGCTAATTCGGGGAACAACACCATTGTTGCGCCCTGCGCTTTCGCCCGTTCCATGGTATCTATCAATTTACGAACATTGCCTTCTAAGTCGCCGACAGTGACATTAATTTGCCCCATCGCCAATCGTACCGCTCGCATTACAGCCTCCGTACTCTATTCGGTGTCTATTCCCATGATGGGTGACAGCTTGAATACTCTATCTCGTCATTCCGATAATCATAAATTCTGCTATAAGTGTATCATGTACACTAAGTTATGCAAAATAGATGGAACTGATGATAAACATTAAAAATAGTTGCAATTAAAATTAGAATAAGTTATATTATAAAACATAAGCCACTCAGAAAATTCAAGGGGTTATCTAATGTCACGAAAATTCCTCATAGTGGTGGGGTTTTGTTTATCGCTACTCTTAGTTTCACCGTTGTTTTATTACCAGGGTCAAGCGAATGATTCCACACCGATAAATATCCTATTGTCCGAAGTAGAGTTGGTTCCGCTTTACCATACCACCCCCGGTTTTACCACCATTACCAGCATCATTCCTTACGGTGATAACGATTTATTGGTCTCTACCCGCCCGGGCAAAATTTATCTTTTTGAACAGCCTGTTGACGCAACCTCTATTTGGACTTCCACCTTAACTATAAACATTAGCGAAAGAGTGAGTTCTGACGCGGGCGAGCTTGGGTTTTACAGTATTGCCCCGTCGCCCGACTTTTCCAACAATAACACTCTCTATTTCAGCTACACTAATCTTGAAGAGGACCTTGTCATTGAGCGTTTTAGTATGGAAACCGGAACACACTCCATTGTATTAACGGTTCCCAAACCGGAACGTGATAATAATATTTATCATCGTGCTGGAGATTTAAAATTCTATGACGGATTGCTTTATATCAGTGTTGGAGATAATGCCTTTTGGTATGGTGCCCCCGACCAACCCTCTCAAGACCTTAACTCGTTGTACGGTAAAATTTTACGCATTGATGTCGAAACCAATTCACCTGTAACCTATACGATCCCCGCTGATAACCCCTTCGTAGGCTTACCCGACCACCGTCCGGAGATTTGGAGTTACGGTTTACGAAATCCCTGGAAATTGGCATTTGATGGGAACGGAAATATGGTAATTGCTGAGGTCGGGCAAGCCATATGGGAGGAACTTAACCTTATTCCGTCGGGGCAAAACGCTATAAACTTTGGCTGGAACTGTTATGAAGGTCCTGATGTGTATTCGGAAACCAACCCCGATTGCGAAAATGCTGTAAATAAGCTTCCTATTTATTCCTATTCGCATGGAGTATACGATGAACGGTTTCGGTGTGCGGTGACGGGAGGAACGTTCTATGAAGGCAATCTATATCCACTGTTTACGGATATGTATATTTTCACTGACTTCTGTGAAAGCCGTGTCAGAGCGATCCGTAAAGAAAAGGACACATGGCTTTCTTATACGCTCGGGGAACTATCTGAATTTTTCTATCCAACAGCCATTGGAAACGACCCGCAAGGCACTATCATTATTGGGGGGCATACTCTATACCGCCTTGTTGTCTCTTCTCCAACCCCTACGCCGACTGCTACGCCAACCGCAACACCCACCATAACACCTACTCCCACAACGTCTCCTGTGTTGCCACCCTCTTTATTCCTTCCTTTGCTATATCGAGATTAGGAAAAAACAGAGGGAAGGTCACGGTTGTACCTTCCCTCTGTTTAGCCGATTCCCTTCTTGGTTGCTATCACAACACGCTCAAATACCGTGCCGTTTCCCATGGTGTGACATGTAAACGATATTCGTTCCATTCGCGCCATTTGGCTTCTAAGAAGCGTTCGTAGACATGGGGTCCTAACGCCTCCACCATCAAGTCGCTTTGCTCCAACGCTTCCAGTGCATCCCCCAGCGAACCCGGCAGGGTCTTCAATTGCCGTTCGGCAATCCGTGCCGCATCCAAATGGTACAAATCCTCTTCGGCGGGTTCGGGCGCACGTAAGCCGCGCCGCACCCCATCCAACCCCGCCTTTAACACCACCGCAAACGCCAGATAGGGGTTTGCCGAAGGGTCGGGGCAACGCAATTCAATGCGGGTGGCTTGCGGACGTTGCGGGTTAATTCTTGGTACCCGAATGAGTGCCGAACGGTTGGTACGCGCCCATGAAATGTAAACGGGAGCCTCATACCCAGGAACCAATCGCTTATAAGAATTAACGGTCGGCGCAACCACCGCCGCCAATGCCGGGGCGTGTTCCAATATCCCCGCAATAAATGCCAATGCCAAAGAACTCAACCCATATTCACTGTTGGCATCGGCAAAAAGGTTTTTACCCGTTTCAACCTCTACCAGACTCTGGTGAATATGCATTCCCGACCCGTTTAACCCCTGCAATGGTTTGGGCATAAACGTGGCATATAACCCGTTGCGCTGGGCAATCGCCTTTACGACCTGTTTCAATGTACACACATGGTCGGCGGTGGGCAATGCTTCACCATAGCGGAAATCAATCTCATGCTGTCCAGGCGCGACCTCGTGGTGCAATGCCTCTACTTCAATCCCCATCCCTTTAAGCGCATTCACCATTTGTCGCCGGATGTCGGTTCCCAAATCGGTGGAGATATCAAAATAGCCCGCGTGGTCATGGGGTTCGGTGGTGGGTCGCCCCAGTGCGTCCCGTTTAAACAAGAAAAATTCCGGCTCAGGACCGGTCATGTACTCATACCCCATTGCCCGCGCCTCCGCCACCACACGGCGCAGAACATGGCGTGGGTCGCCGGGGAAGGGCTTGCCATCGGGGGTATAGGTATCGCAAATCACCCGTGCGGTGGTCGTGTCTTCACCCCGCTCATAGGGAATCACCTGAAAGGTCTGCAAATCGGGCAGTAGGTACATATCCGATTCGGCAATACGGGCAAAACCTTCAATGCTGGAGCCATCAAACCAGATACCGTGATCCACCGCCGCCGCAAATTCTGCCACCGGAATCGTCTGGTGTTTCACCATCCCCGAAATATCGGTGAATTGTAAACTGATAAACGCAACCTTCTGGTCGCGGATGACTGTTTCTATCGGTTCGTAGTCGTTCGTGTTGCTCATAGAGTTATGGGAAATGAGAAGCGAGAAATGAGAAACGGGAAACGACTTTCCGGTAAGTTTCCCGTTTCTCATTTCCATCTCCCCTTACTCTACCACCCTCACCCCTTACGTGTCTTTGTGCAAGTTGCACAAATTCCCCTTTCCCTTCTTGTACAGCTTTACCGTAGGATTGATTTTGATTCTCCGATAAAGTAGCCTTCGTTCTATAGTGCCTGTTCACCATGATGGTGTTCCGCAAGGGCAGATTCATTGCAGAAGCGTGAATCCCTTTGTTTGAAGCACCATTGTTTTATTTTGTTACCCGACCCCACAAGGAGTGCCCATCCATATGTCTCCCCGTGACGTGACAAAACTGATCGAAGAAAAAGGTATCAAGTTTGTTGATGTGAAGTTCACCGACCTGTTCGGGCAGTGGCAACACTTTAGTATGCCGGTGGAACAATTTGAAGAAGATGCCGCCTTTAAAGAAGGGTTGGGCTTTGATGGTTCCTCGATTCGCGGGTTCCAATCCATTGAATCCAGCGATATGGTGCTGATTCTTGACCCTTCGACAGCGATTGTAGATCCGGTATGTGAAGCCCCCACCATATCCCTGGTAGGTAACGTTTTCGACCCCATCACCCACGAACCTTACAGCCGCGACCCGCGCTATATTGCCCAAAAAGCGGTAAGTTATTTAGAAGGAACGGGCATTGCCGATCAAATTTACATCGGACCGGAAGCAGAATTTTTTGTCTTTGATAAGGTAATGTACAGCGCAGGCGAATATTCCGCCGCCTATCAGATTGACAGCGTAGAAGGTCCGTGGAACAGTGGTATTTTCGGCTTTGGTCACTCCGTTCCGCACAAACGGGGTTACTTCCCCACCGCCCCGTTGGATACCCTGCAAGACCTCCGTTCCGAAATGGTCAGCGTGTTGATGGCGGCTGGCATTGATATTGAAGTGCATCACCACGAAGTCGCCAGCGCGGGGCAATGTGAAATTGACATGAAGTACAAGCCCCTTGTACAAATGGCAGACCAGGTGCAACTATACAAATACATTGTCAAGAATGTGGCGCAAAAAGCGGGCAAAACTGTCACCTTTATGCCGAAACCGATTTATGCCGACAATGGCTCCGGAATGCACACCCACCAATCGCTGTGGAAAGATGGCAAACCCCTCTTCGCCGGAGATCAATATGCCGGGTTAAGCGACACTGCCCTCTATTACATCGGCGGATTGCTGAAGCACATCAATGCCTTGCTTGCCATCTGTGCCCCCACCACCAACAGCTATCGCCGTTTGGTGCCAGGCTATGAGGCTCCCGTGGTGATTGCCTACTCTGCCCGTAACCGCTCAGCCGCCTGTCGGATTCCGATGTATAGCCAATCGCCGAAAGCCAAACGGGTTGAATTCCGTTGCCCCGACCCGTTGGCAAACCCCTACCTCGCTTTTGCCGCCTGTCTGATGGCAGGGTTGGATGGCGTTAAAAACAAAATCCATCCGGGTGAAGCCGCCGAACGGGACCTCTTTGAACATGGCACCGATGTTCCCATGACTGTCGGTAAACTCAATGAGGCATTGGACGCGCTCGAAGCCGATTGTGACTTCCTTTACGAGGGTGGAGTCTTCACCCCCGACGTGTTGGATGCCTACATCAGCTATAAGCGCGAAACCGAAGTCGCCCCTGTTGCCTTGCGCCCCCACCCCTACGAATTCCTGCTCTACTACAGCGCGTAATTGCTTTACTATAAGCTCAGAAACCGGGTTCCCGCCATTGGGAACCCGGTTTCTTTTTTTATTCCCGCTAAAACACTCCCCGTGGTTAATGGACATCACGAATCAAATTTCCTGATGGGTATGCTCTCACGTTCTCCCGGGCTAAAGCCACGGGGCTAGATACATGTGCTTATACAACAGGTTTATAGTGCCGTTCTATGGAGATGAACGATTAATTTGCGTTCCGCTGTAGGGGCGTACCCTTGTGGTCGCCCGCCATTTCTCTTTGTGGTGCCCCGCCTCTTCCCCCCGCGATTCCCGTAAAAATCGTTACAGTCCGCCCGAATTCCCCAACACAATCTCTGACTTTGGGGTATTTCTCTAAAAGTTTGGAACGATTTTGGGACGATAGCCCGTTAAACTCCTTTTAGAAATAAAAACTGCCGCTCATGCGGATTTCTCGTTTACCCCGAAGGAGTATCTTTACCCATGCGTACGATTACCATTGTCGGAGCCGGACAAGCCGGATTGCAACTCGCCCTCGCCCTGTTACAACATGATTACCGTGTCACCCTCGTTTCCAACCGCACCCCCGACCAATTGCGGAAAGGTTCTGTCCTTTCCACGCAGGGAATGTTTGCCTCCGCCATTGATATTGAGCGTGAACTGGGTCTAGACTTCTGGCAGGATGAATGTCCCAATATTGGCGGTATTGCTGTGAATATCGCCGGGCCCGATGGCACTCCCGCCCTTTCGTGGCAGGCTCCTCTGGATCGCCCCTGTCGCGCCGTAGACCAACGGATGAAATTTGCGACGTGGTTGGAATTGTTTGAGGCACGGGGAGGCACTTTGATTTACAAAGAAGCGACCCCTGACGACCTTGAGCATTACGCCCGTACCACCGACCTTGTATTGGTCGCGGCGGGCAAAGGGGCAATTAGTAACTATTTTTCGCGCAATGCGGCGGCTTCCCCCTATGACACGTCGCAACGGGTACTCGCGCTTGCAGTGGTGCATGGATTAACTTCCATCAACGCGCAGGAAATGGCCAGTTTTAATATCATCCCCGGTGTTGCGGAATATTTCACCATACCGGGGCTAACCCTTACGGGTCCCTGCCACAATATGCTTATTGAAGCGATCCCCGGCGGTCCGTTGGATTGCTGGCAAGATGTGAAAACGAGCGAAGAACATCTTGCCCTGACCCGCCACATCCTTGAAACCTATCTACCGTGGGAAGCGGAACGGTGTACCAACATCGCTCTCACCGATGCCAACGCAACCCTGCGGGGCAAATTCACCCCCATCGTGCGCCACCCGGTTGGTATTTTGCCCGGTGGTGCGCCCATCCTCGGTATGGCAGATACAGTGATCCTTAATGACCCGATTACCGGGCAGGGTTCCAACAATGCCGCCAAATCCGCCAAAGTCTATCTGGATGCAATTCTGGAACATGGCAATGCTCCCTTTACCCCTGAGTGGATGCAAGCCACCTTTGACCGCTTCTGGGACTATGCCCAATGGGTGACGGGCTGGACCAATGCCATGCTCATGCCCCCGCCGCCCCATGTGATGAACATTCTGGGCGCGGCAAGCCAATCACCCGCGATTGCCAGCCGCTTTGTGAACGGCTTTGACGACCCGCGTACCTTCTTCCCGTGGATTGCCGACCCCGCCGAAGCCGACAAAATGATTGCCGCCGAAATGATGGTGGCGTAACATAAAAGCGCGGCGCAGGTGTCGCCTGCGCCGCGATTCCATTTAGGTTCTTTCCAGCAACGTCCCCCCAAACACCACCTCCGGCAACAGACCGCAGGGAGGG
>CBKYSX010000036.1:0-13179 GCA_966690745.1 uncultured Ardenticatenales bacterium | reverse complement strand
TACTCTAACCTATGAAACCGAGTTTGTGCCGTTGAAAACTCGGTTTCTTTTTTTAATATGGAAGAAAGCGGGATAAATTGAGGGTGGTTGCCGTTCAGCTCACTGGTAGCCGTGAGTGGAGCAACGCGGAACTCACGGTGGGTTTGACACCAGAGGGCGACCACGAGGGGTACGACCCTACCCCTGATACACAGGCAAAACTACCTCTGATACCCGTTCAGCATCATGGTAAATCACCTGATTTGCCGCGACCATCGTGGTACCGCGCATCTCCGGCTCGCCCGTTCCCAGGTTGCGGGCGATGCGGGGGTGCGCCCCACTGGAAACTTGCAACCGAATCCGATGTCCTTTCGCAAAACGGTGGGCAGTCGGCGCAAGGTCAATTTCAATCAGGGTGGGTTGATGGGGCGGAATGCCCGCTAATCGCAAATGCCCGTCACAGATATTGATGGATTTGCCATCGGGATGAACATCGGTGAGGCGTACAAAAAAGTCGGTATGCGCTACGTCTGATTCTACCCACAGGCGCACCTGTGCCTGCCCGATGATTTCTGTCGCTGTTTGCAAAGGGGCAGTGGTATAGGTCAGAACATCGCCCCGCGCCTCTAACGGGCGATTGTCCTTTGCCCCCGCTTCCGATGAAAGCAACGCCCCGCCAATGCCGGGGGTAGGGTCAGCAGGGTCATAGCGGTAGAGGTCAGGGGGTTCATCCCCCAAAGGTTTTCCCCGTTCGAGGCTTGCCTGTTGGCGCAAATAGAGGGTTTCCGGGGTTGAAGGGGGCGGGAACGAATCAAAGTCGCGCCATTCATTGGCACCCATGATATACAACCGCACCGGTTTGCGTCTAAGGTGTTCCGTTTCCCCTTTTAAGTGGGTATTGAACCATGCCAATGCCGCCCGAATACTCTCCCATTGTCCATCGGTATTCAGGTGTGTCCACCCCCCAATTGTAAGATAAGGGGTACGCCCGGCGGCGCGGAGGGCGTAATAATCCTGCAACTGCCCTTCCAAAAAAATATCATACCAACCGCCGACCAGATGCACCGGAGCCGTGACCCCTGCCACGCGGGGACTAAAATTCACCGCTTGCCAGTATTCATGTTCCTGATCGGGATATTCCAACCATTTACGGAAAAAGCCAACCTCTTTCCCCAAAATCACTTCATCTACCGTTTCAATCGGCAAATGGGTAAAGCCCCGCCCGATGGCACGGTCCTGGACTTTGGCATTGATGGCACGTCCCATCCGCTCTTGCCGCGATAATTCAGGGTTCACCAACGCATCCAATAACAAGAGCCAGCGCAGGGTGCGGTCTAATTGATGCCCTTCACGCCCCCGGTCGGCAAGGAAAGATTGGGTAATCACAGGCACAATCGCTTTGACGAATGGCAACCCCGATACCGCTGTTGCCCATAATGTATACCCGACATAACTTTGCCCCCACATACCTACCTGTCCATCCGACCATGCTTGCTCCACAATCCATGCCACCGTTGCCGCGCCATCGCCCGCTTCATGGATGTAAGGCTCCCATTCGCCTTCGGAATCAAAGCGTCCGCGCACATCCTGATAGACCACTGCATAGCCCCGTTCGGCAAAGCGTTGGGCGATCAAATCCCCGAAAAAGCCCGTAATCGTCGGGCGACCATAAGGCGTGCGAATCAGAATAGCGGGAACAGGTTCATTCACACGGGGCAAGAACAAATCGGTTGCCAATGACACGCCATCCGGCATTGGTACTTGTATGCCCCGTTCTACCGTAACATCATTCCGAACCGGCGGCAGGCGCAAGGCTCTGGCAATCAGGTGGCGGTAATTCTGCCATAACCCCACCCCCAATAGCCCGACTCCTGCGAGGGTTAACCATCGTCGCATTGTTTTTGTCCTTATCTATTGCGTTTTACCGTTAGCGTCTGCTCGCCTTCAGGGATCTCGTACCAGTAGAGCATTTGCGTCGCTTCATCCCGACGAACCACACCGCCACTGACCGTAACCTCATACCCGTCAGGGTACTGTATCCGGGGAATATATAGGTCAGTTGTATCTGTATGCGATTCGGACTGTATCCGTAATTCATATTCCCCCCGCTCCATATCGAACCTTTGAGCAAGGGGGGTTCCTGTTACGGCACGGAAAGTCGGGCGGCAAAATCCCTCGATTGCCCGCCCCCCGCTATCGGGGTCATCGGGGTTGTGCTGTTGCGAACGGCTAAACAGGCTTAAATCTTCGCCATTCCACCCGTCCCCCCATGGGTTCTCATTGCTCGCCGTATAGTTCCAGAGTGTACTGTGAAGCAAATTGGCATCTAAAGCGTTGTAATAGGCATTCAACGCGGCAGTGGCAGACTCAAATGTTTCGGTTTGGAAATCAGCCCCATCGTTCATATCAAAGGGAACCCCGAACTCACCAATCAGCGTAGGAACCCCCTCTAACATCTCCGCAGTTTCCTGTTGAATCGCGCCCAATTGTTCCGCGAAACTTGCCGCTACTTCGGCTTGCCCCCGCGCTACCACCCCCGCCTTCCCCCATACCAATGCCTCTTCCGGGTTATATCGTTTGGTAAAGAGGGTCAAATTGTCGTACCAGTGGGAGGCGTTGACAATCCGTTCCTGCCGCGCATCTGCCCAGTACAAATTGTCGGGCATCCCCGGTTCGCTCTCAATGAAGAGGTAACTAGCGGGGTGGGTCTGACGAATCGCGTGGGCAAGCCGCCGCGCAAAGGGACGCACCCCATCATGGAAAAAGTCAAAACCGGGCAGAGCGAAATGGTTATCCCGTAAAAGGACGGCAGTGCCATCGGCTTGTTTGTCCCATACCCCTTCGTTGCGCCACAGGTCATCTTTTTCACTGCGCCATGCCGAAACGCCTGTGGGGTTTAATAACACCTCATGAGTGGGGATGAGGTTCGTGCCTTCGCGCTTGATATAGTGCGCCGTTACCGGGATACCGGAGCCAACGATAATAGATTCAAAGGCTGTTACCTGTGCGGTACTGCCCCGTACCCGTTCGCGGTAGGTGCTAAGGCTTTCGATGCCGAGATAGCCCCGTTTGGGTTCGTTCAACGAATCATAACCCAGTACGTGTTCAAAGCCCTTGACCCGTTCCGCAATTTGACATATTGCCCCGATGAAATGGCGTTGCAGGTATTCTTGAATTCCATCCCCTTCAATGGTGAGTGAAGGAGCTACCTGCGCCCCGCCGAAAAAGAGGCTGAACATGGTTGCGCTTGCCAGCCGCCCCGAATTGTTCGCCCACACCATCATGCCGTACTCCGCCCCCCGTTTCTGATGGGTGATAGCCGCTTCCGCCGCTTCCAATCTGGAAATATCGAAGCCCGCCGCTTCCAAAGTCCACCCCGGCGCACCACAGCCGCCCGACATGCGACTCCATACGTCCTGATGGGGGTCTATAAACAGATAGAAACCATAATCCCCCGCCCGTTTCACAATTTCGTAAAAATAATCAAGATAGGCGTGGTCATAGTCGCCCGGTCCGGCGTGTTCTATCGCTTCCCATGTTGTCAAAAGGCGGAGCGTGTTAAATCCCCAATGGCGTAAGCGACGGAAATGACTATCTGCTTCGGCAAGAGGGAAGGGTCGCCCGACAAAGGAAACCGTGCGATGGTCACTAAAATCGGAAGGCAGATGGGTGCGTCCGTCGGGGGTATAAGGCACTTTGCTGTCCCCGCCCAGATTGACACCGCGTAGTAGTACCTGCCGCCCCTGTTCGTCTACAAACCAATGTCCGTTGGTGCTGAGCATAATCTTGAACCGTGTTTGGATGGAATATCAACTTGCCCTTATGATAATCTACCGTGGGATTTGGGCGATTTTTTGTACGTGGCTACAGGGGTTAGGAAAAAGTTGTCAGAAGCGGACGAAACCGAGTTTCTGCCTTGCTTTCTATCAAAAACTCGGTTTCTTTCTCTCTTTAAGGACCACAGTTTTTACGAAATAAAGTACTCAGTAACCCATAAATCCTGCGACACCGACTGTAGGGGCGACCACAAGGGTCGCCAGTATTACTCCGCATTTCTTATGGGTCTGTACGTAATGGAGATTGCCAATGGATACCATAACCCAAACCCACATTAAAAATATTGATACGACCAATCGAGATGCTCAAAATGAAGCCTATTATTATCTCATGGAAGCCACGGCTCAATCGGTCCCGTGGGCATATGAGGTCTGGGATGATCTAGTGGTGATGTTGCGTCACCCCGATAATCACCAACGCGCCATCGCCGCCCAACTGTTGGCAAATCTGGCGGCGTACAGTGACCCTGACCAACGCATCCTACGGGATTTTGAAGCGTTACTGGCGGTAACAAAGGACGAACGATTTGTCACAGCGCGGCATTGCCTCCAATCTCTCTGGAACATCGGACGTGCCGGGGATGTTCAACGGCAACTGCTGATGGATGGGTTCGAGCGGCGATTCCGCGAAGGCGAAAGCGAAAAGAACGGAACATTGATTCGTTACGACATCGTACAGGGGATGAAAAATCTCTATGATGTAGCACCGGACGAGGCGATTCGTGCCAAAGCCTTAGCACTCATCGAAACGGAAAACGACCCGAAATACCGCAAAAAGTACGCAACGGTGTGGAAATCCTCCAAACGCGCCTGATAAATCATGCCCATTTACCCCGACCCTCCCTTCATCTTAACGCTGGATATTGGCTCTTCCTCTACCCGCGCCATGTTGTTTGACACTACCGGGCAGGCAGTGGAGAGGATGGTGGCGCAAGAGCGATACGAACTCCGCTCTGAACAGGATGGCACCTCGGAAATTGACCCCGATGTCCTGTTCGGTCATGTTGAAAGGACAATAGATGGGCTACTACAAAAGGTGGGGGATCGAGCGGAAAAAATCGGGGCGGTGGCGGTAGATACCTTCGTTTCCAATCTGATGGGGGTGGACGGGCAGGGTAAGCCGCTTACCCCCCTCATTACGTATGCTGACACCCGCAACGCCGAAGATGCAGAACGCCTACGCATCCTTTTGGACGAACGGGCAGTCCATCAACGCACGGGTGCCTTGCTCCGCCCCAGTTATGGCGCACCCCGTCTGGTATGGTTCCGCCGTACCCACCCTGATATATGGGGGAAGGTGGCGCAATGGATTACCTTTGGCGAATATCTGGAACAACGCTTATTCGGGCAGAGTCGCGTCACCTTCTCGGCGGCTTCATGGAGTGGCTTGCTCAACCGTTACACCTTACAATGGGATGAAGTGCTTTTAGAAACAGTAGGGGCACGTCCTGACCACTTTTCGCCGTTGGTTGATCATTCTGCCTATTTGCAAGGGCTAACAGAAGCGTATGCCGTCCGATGGCAACCCCTGGCAGAGATTCCATGGTTTCCTGCGATTGGCGATGGCGTGGCGGCAAATGTGGGCAGTGGCTGTACCCACCATGACCGTATGGCACTCACCATCGGAACTTCCGGCGCGATTCGGGTGATTCAGAAAGAAGTGGATACTATTCCCTTCGGGTTATGGTGCTATCGGGTCAATCGTGAATATTCGCTTCTGGGTGGGGCAACCAGTGAGGGCGGCAATGTATACGCATGGATGCGTCAGTCATTGCAACTGGATGATGACCCTGCCGTGATAGAAAACGCGCTTGCCGACTTGCCCCCGGATGGTCATGGCTTAACCATTTTGCCATTCTGGGCAGGTGAACGAAGCCCTGGCTGGGCGGGAAATATTCCCGCGACCATTCACGGCATCACCCTTGCGACCACGCCGCTTCAGATATTACAGGCAAGCTTTGAAGCGATTTCCTACCGGTATGCCCTTATCGAGCAAAAGTTGTGTACTACCGTGGATTGTTCCCATCAAATCGTCGCCAGTGGCGGCGCGTTGCTTAGGTCGCCTGTATGGTTACAACTGATGGCAGATGTGCTGGGGCGACCCGTCGTTGCCTCTTTGGAAGCCGAAGCCACCAGTCGAGGCACAGCATTGCTGGCGTTGAAAGCACTGGGGTTGATTTCTTCATTGGAAGCGATTACGGCGGAGGATGGCATAGTATATGAGCCGACTCGGGAACGGTATGAACTTTATCGGGCGGCGATTGAACGGCAACAAGTGTTGTATAGGCGGTTGGTGGCATGAGGCATGAGTTTTCAACCTCATGCTGATAGGCGAAGCCTGCTTAAGCAGGCTAAAGACAAAATGGTTCCCTTGTTGGGGGGAGCCTACTTTTTATATCAGCGTGGAGTTGATTGCTCAATGTACGGTAAGGAAAATAAGAAAGAAATCGAGTTTTAAAAGGCAGAAACTCGGTTTCGCCTCCTAAACAATTACCGTATTTTTTAGGAGATAGAGCAATCACCTTCACGAACAATCACGAATAAACCATGAACCCTAATACCATTTTTGTCTCCGGCTATGCCGAGGCGAACACATCCAGTATTCATATCGTAGATTTTGATTCTGAAAGAGGCGCATTGGCAGTAAAAGGCGCGTTTTCGGAGGTGGAAAACCCCTCGTTTCTGGCGATTCACCCGAATGGTGAATGGGTATATGCAGTGAGTGAAATAGAGGCGGGGGCAGTATGGGCGTTGCGCTATGATGCAGAAACCCACACGTTTACATCGCTGAATCATCAATCCAGTGGTGGGGCATCTCCCTGTCATTTAACGCTTGACAAAGCGGGGCGGTGGCTGTTCGTGGCAAATTATATGTCGGGGTCGGTGGGGGTGTTGCCGATTTGGGAGGATGGGACGCTGGGGAAAATGAGCGATTTTATTCAATATTCCGGCACAGGGGGCGACCGCGAACGGCAAAAAGGACCTCATGCTCACGGAACCATTTTTTCGCCGGATGAGCAATATCTGATTTCCGCCGATCTGGGGACGGATACCCTGCATCGTTACCGATTTGATGCGGAACACGGAAAATTGATTCCACACGGAGTAACAAAAACAGAGCCGGGGGCGGGTCCGCGCCACACTACTTTTCACCCCAACGGGACGATTTTGTATGTGGCAAATGAACTGAATAACACGGTTGGGGTCTATGGCTGGGATGGCAACGAGGGGACGCTCACGGAGCAACAGATTTTGCCGACCCTTCCGCCGAATGCCGCCCCTACCACCACCGCCGATATTCACCTGACGCAAGCGGGGAATCGGCTCTATGTCTCCAATCGTGGCTATGACAGCCTTGCAATTTACGATGTGGGGGCTAATGGATTCCTGACGTTGATGGCGATTCAACCCAGTGGCGGGCGGAATCCACGCAATTTTGCCCTTTCCCCCGATGATCGTTTTGTGCTGGTGGCAAATGAATTCAGCAACGAGGTGGTGGTATTCCGTGCGGAGAAACAGGGAGTAGGGGAGGTTGTGGCGCGGATTGCCCTGCCCGCACCGACCTGTGTGTTGATGGGGTAAATTTCCCTTCTTAAGAGCGTTGTCGTATTCCCCCTCCTTGGAGGGGGTTAGGGGGTGGGTTGTCGTTATGGCTGTTTCTGTTTGGTTACTCTATCAGGATGATTCGTCAAAATCCATACTTCGATATTGTCCAACACCTGCCATACATTCTCTTTTACCAAGTTATCGTGAAATCTCAAGAAATGGATGCCATATGCCTCAATTGTGCTTTGGCGGTTGCTGTCCGCACGGCTTCGTTCCGGCACATCATGCGTAACTCCATCAATTTCAATGGCAAGATAGATGTCGGGTGCATAAAAATCTACAATATAACGGTCTATAGGGCGTTGACGATGAAAATCCACCCCCAACATTTGATTGCGTCTTAAATGTTCCCACAGGGTACGTTCCGAAATTGTCATGGAGTGGCGCAATTGGCGTGCTAATGCTTTGAGGTAAGGCTCGTACGGAATAATAGGACTATTGGGCATGGAAATATCTCAAAAGGTAGAAGATTTTAAGTACGACAACCCACCCCCTAACCCCCTCCAAGGAGGGGGGATACGACTATTCAATCCAATCAAACGTCCGCGTCACCGCCTTTTTCCATTGGGCGTAGAGCGTGGTGCGGGCAGTATCTTCAGGGGCGGGGGTCCACCGATGGTCTTCACCCCAGTTATCCCGCATTTCGTCGGTGTTTTTCCAGTAGCCCACCGCCAACCCCGCCGCGTATGCCGCCCCCAGCGAGGTCGTCTCCGCGACTTTGGGACGCACCACCTCCACCCCCAGCACATCCGCTTGAAATTGCATCAGAATGTCGTTTTGTACCATTCCACCATCTACCTTTAGGGCGGAAAGCGCAACCCCGCTATCCGCGACCATCGCATCGAGTACCTCGCGGGTCTGGTAGGCGGTGGCTTCCAGCGTGGCGCGGGCAAAATGTCCGCGATTGACATACCGGGTCAACCCGACAATCACCCCCCGCGCATTGTCCTTCCAATAGGGGGCATATAAACCCGAAAAGGCGGGGACGATATAAATCCCGCCGTTGTCTTCGACAGAGCGGGCTAACGGTTCAATTTCGGGGGCGGCATCAATCATGCGGAGGTTATCGCGGAGCCATTGCACCAATGCCCCGGTAATCGCAATTGAACCTTCCAGCGCATAGACTGCCGGGTTCTCCCCGAATTTATAACAGGCGGTGGTGAGCAAGCCATGTTGGGAAGGTACAATCTCCGTGCCTGTATTCAGAATCATAAAACAGCCGGTACCATAGGTGTTTTTGGCTTCCCCCGGTTGGAAGCAGGCTTGCCCGACCGTTGCCGCCTGTTGGTCGCCCAAATCCCCCGCCACGGGAATCACCCCGCCAAAAGGACCATCGGCAGTGGTCTGTCCGTACACTTCGGAAGAAGAGGCAATTGTTGGCAACATGGCGGGCGGAACGCCCATTGCTGTACAAATATCGTTGTCCCATTGGAGGGTCGTCAGGTTCATCAACATGGTGCGGCTGGCGTTGGTTACATCGGTGACATGCACCCCGCCGTTTACGCCCCCCGTTAGGTTCCAAATTAACCATGTATCCATATTGCCGAACAATGCCTCCCCGTTTTCGGCGGCGGTACGTAGTCCCTCGACATGCTCCAACAGCCAGCGAATTTTGGGTCCCGAAAAATAGGTTGCCAACGGCAAACCCGTTTGGGCGCGGAAACGGTTTTGCCCCCCTTCTTTGGCAAGGTCGGCGCAAATGTTATCGGTGCGCGTATCCTGCCAGACCAGCGCGTTGTGATAAGGCTTCCCCGTATGGCGATTCCAGACCATCGTGGTTTCCCGTTGGTTGGTAATCCCCACCGCCGCAATATCTTTTGCACTTAGCAATGCGCGGGACAATGCCCCCCGCACCACCGTTTGGGTACGCTCCCATATCTCCATCGGGTCATGTTCCACCCAGCCCGGTTTCGGGTAAATCTGCTTATGTTCCAATTGATGAACACTCACAGGTTGCCCCGCATGGTTGAAAATCATACAGCGCGTCGAAGTGGTTCCCTGATCAATCGAGGCAATATATTGAGACATTACGGTGCTCCTGTGGTACGGGAAATGAGAAACGAGAAGTGATTTATTCGTTCTTCTCGTTTCTCATTTCCCCTTTCTCATAACCCGGCTATATCCTGTTCCTCCCATACGCGATGGGTGGGAATGTTCATGCTATTGGTGCGTTGGCGCAGGGCGGGGGGCAGTTCGGCGGCTCCAATCATGATCAGCGTAGGCGCGTAGCCGTTCCGCCGTAACCCGTCCAGCACCCCCAGAAGCGATTCATTTACCCGTCCCGTAATAATCACAATCGTACTGCCCCATGCCAGCGTCGCGGTTTCTTCGCGCAGGTGCTCTACAAATTCCCCTTCATCCACCAAATCCACCTGCGCCAGCAATTCCAATAATGCCAGTAAATGGCTTTGCTCGTAACGGGGCGGCAGGGTGATGGTCGCGGCGGGGCTGTCGGGCAGGCGGGCGCGGGTCGTAATCCCCACAGGCAATTTTTCAACCGTTGCAATGTGGTTGGCAAGCGAAGCCGCAACCACAATTGCCAACTCGGTTGCTGAAAAACGCACCCCCCGTTCGTAGGATGCTTCGTCCAAATCCAGACAAATCATCGTGTCGCGGGCAATGGCGGGCTGAAGTTGCTTCACCAGCAGATTGCCCCGATGGGCTGTTGCGCTCCAATGAATCCGGCGCGGGGAATCGCCCCGTTGGTATTCACGCACCCCGCGCACCCGCGCCGGGTCTTCAAACAAGGGATAGGTTGCCACCAACGCGGGATAGGGGGCGCGGGTGGGCAACCCCAATGTTTCCAGCCGCACAACGCGGGGATAAATCAGCATGGGGGCGGCGGGGGCGGTACGATGGTGGGTGGCGGTAATCCCCAGCAAATCTCCCCCCGTCAACTGCATATCCCCGATACGAAAATAGCCCCGCCGCCGACATTCAAGGCTGTATTCCAGATGGCGGGTTTGATGGGGGCGCAGACTGATCACGGCATGATAAAAGGGGGGCGTACTTAATTGGACGGGCAAAGCCTCATTCACTTCCAGCCACGGAATCGGAAGCCACCCTCGATTTTCAATCGTGGTTTTAATCGTCAGCGTTTCCCCTTGAAAGGCGCGGGGCGTATAGGTGCGTTCGACCACCAATTGTTGTAATGCATAATGGGTCCATAGTCGCGCCAACAGAATAATCGCCAACAGCAAATAGAGCAGGGTAAAGTAAAAATCAATCCGAAAGAGAGCGGCAATCAGCAGAAGGACAATCAGAAAGGGGAGCAGGCGGCGCACGATGAAGATTACCGTTGGGGTTCAAGCGTTAAAGGGACGGTGGCGAGCAAATCACTGATAAGGGCGGCGGCGGTGCGCCCGCGTAAGGCACTGGTAGATTTCACCACCAGCCGATGCGCCAGCACCAACGGAGCCAACTTTTTAATATCATCGGGAATCACATGGTCGCGCCCTTGCAAGGCGGCATATGCCTGACTGCCCTTATATAACGCGAGCGAGGCGCGGGGGCTTGCCCCCAATGTCATATCGGGATGGTTGCGGGTCGCATGAACCAATGCGAGGATATACGCCAGCAGGCTTTCATCCACATGAATTTCCTGTATGACGTTCTGCAAGTCGGCAAGTTCCGCCCCGGATACAACCGCTTGAATCTGTTCAATCGGGTGAGTGCGGCGCAGATTTTTCAGAATGGTGGCTTCATCTTCCAATGTCGGGTAGCCCATGCTCAAACGGAACATGAAGCGGTCTAATTGTGCTTCGGGCAGGGGAAAGGTGCCTTCATATTCCACCGGGTTCTGCGTTGCCAGCACGATAAAGGGGGCAGGAAGCGGCATCGTTACCCCGTCAATCGTTGCCTGGCGCTCTTGCATCGCTTCCAATAATGCCGCCTGGGTGCGGGGTGTGGCGCGGTTAATTTCGTCCGCCAACAGGATATTGACAAACAACGGACCCGCCTGAAATTCAAAGGTTCCCGCCTGCTGGTTAAAAACATTCACCCCGGTAATATCATTAGGGAGCAAATCGGGCGTACATTGCACCCGCTTGAATTTCAGGTTCATGCTGGCGGCGGTGGCACGCGCCAACATCGTTTTGCCCGTTCCCGGCACATCTTCCAACAACACATGCCCCTGACAGAGCAAGGCGACCAAGAGGTATTCAATTGTTTCCCGTTTGCCGACAATGACGCTTTCGATATTGGCAATCACCCGGCGGGAAAAATCGGTGAGGTTCATTCTTAGTGAATAGTGATGAGTGAACAGTGAAAAGTGAACGGCGAACGACAACGGATTACCGCGAGAAAGGAAGAACGACCCAGGCGTTGCTGTGTCCCCCCTCTTGGGAGGGGGTTAGGGGGTGGGTTGTCGTTTTCCGCGTCCTGCGTCCCGTGCCCTGTCTGTTCACAAGTCTACGACATAGTTGGGGAATTGGGCAATTGTGACCATTGCATGGTGGCGGGGGGCACGGGGCTAAACCCCCGTGCTAAGAGGACGAAACCCTAAAGGGTTGAATAGCCTTCGTCCTTTTGGTACCAGGTTGATTGTTGCATCCACAAATAAGCAGGTAATGGTGAAAGGAGGCGAAACCGAGTTTCTGCCGTTGAAAACTCGGTTTCTTTCTTACTTCCTTACACCGCTTATTACGAGATGCAGGATTGAAGGCGATTAAGAATTAAATAGCGAAACACCCCCTACCTAAAGAACGGGGCAACACGATACGGGAGTCTGCGAAACGAACCTATCAGGCAGGGGAGCTCCGTATTTAATAGCACTGCCCTTCAAGGGCAGGGGTACCCTTGCAAATAAAACAAAACACCCCGGGGTTGGGAGGTTGAAAAGGGTGGGCTACAATCTCCCAATAATAACGGGACGACAACCCACCCCCTAACCCCCTCCAAGGAGGGGGGATACGACAATGCTCCCTTTCTTGCCGTTCTCTCTATCGCTGAACTATGTTCAACCAACCACCACCCCAACTCGCCAATCAATTCACCGATGACCGCGTTTTACGATCCTACCTCAAACGCAGACTGCCCCCCGATATCTACCATGAGGTTGAACCCCACTTAACCGAAATGGGGCGGCTGGCGGCGGAGGAATTGTATCCTCTGCAACTGGCGGATCGGTTGAACGAGCCAAGCCTGACTCAATGGGACGCATGGGGGCAACGGATTGACCATATTGAGGTATCGCCGTTGTGGAAAGTGGCGGAACGGCTGGCGGCAGAGTTTGGTGTGGTCGGCGCGGCGTATGAACCTCACTATGGCGAGTTTGCCCGCCCCTATCAATTTGCGCTGGCATACCTCTTTCACCCGTCCACCGATGTTTACACCTGTCCGCTTGCCATGACCGATGGCGCGGCGCGAACCCTGCTGGTGTCCGGCAATCAACCCCTGATTGACCATGCTGTGCCGCGCCTGACCAGCCGCGACCCCCGCACCTTCTGGACGAGTGGACAATGGATGACGGAAAGTATCGGTGGCTCGGATGTCGGGCAGGCGGAAACGGTAGCGTGGCAGGATGCGGATGGAACGTGGCGGCTCTACGGGCGCAAATGGTTTACCTCCGCTACCACTTCACAGATGGCGTTGGTATTGGCACATCCCGAAGGGAACCCGGCAGGGGGGTCGGGGTTGGCACTTTTCTATGTGGAAACGCGGGATGATGACCTCACCCCCCAATCCCCTCTCCGTGGCGGAGAGGGGGGGAACGATAACCCTCCCCCCAGCCCCCTCCGGGGAGGGGGAGATGGAAATC
>CBKYSX010000035.1:0-13510 GCA_966690745.1 uncultured Ardenticatenales bacterium | reverse complement strand
AACATAAATTGCATAGTGCTATAGTTACATATTGCATAAACGACAACGGCTACTCAAGGGGTGTCGTTGCCTTTATGCAATATGCAACATGACCTATGCACTGACTCCTTTAGGGAACTCACTTGCTTACTCCAGCCGCCCCGATTTATTTACTTTACAATCCGCGCATTCCTGCCTCGGAAACGTTGGCACATACCCTTGCACCCTTAGCCCAAGCGGCAAACCATCCGGTGATTGTTGGTGTGTCGGATAGAACCGAACTACTCCTCGCCCAGCAGGAGTCTGCCGCCTTGTTGGTCACATTGGGGGGGGATGGCACGATTCTGAAAGTTGCCCGCGCCGCCGCCAATCATTTTTCCGGAGGAACCCCGCCCCTGCTTTCGATTGATTTTGGAACGGTGGGCTTTTTAACTGAACTTCCCCCTGCTGAAGCCGAAGAGGGATTAAAACGGGTTTTAGCGGGGGATTTCTGGTTGGAAGATCGTCATTTTCTACGTGCCTACCTTTCCCGAAATGGCGAAATGGTAGCGGAAAAACTGGCTTTGAATGATGTGGTTCTGGCGCGGGGGGATGGTCCCCATGCCATCCGGTTAATGTTGAGCATTGATGGCGCAGAAACCGCCCGATACACTGCCGATGGAATGATCGTCGCCTCCCCTACCGGCTCCACTGCTTACGCGCTTGCCGCCGGAGGACCGATTATCCATCCCACCATGAATGTGATGTTGGCGATTCCGGTGGCTCCCCATCTGGCAGTAGCACGCGGCTTTGTGGTTCCCGCCGATGGCACGATTACCCTGACGGCTTCCGCCTTTCGTACGACTGTGGTTACGCTTGACGGACAGGTTACAATTCCTTATGCAACGGGTGATGTTTTAACCGTTACCACCAGCCCCCATACTGCCCGTTTTGTGCGGTTGGGCGCACCCAATTATTTCTATACCACTTTACAAGAAAGATTGAGAAGAAACTAGAGCGGAGCATAGAGAGAAAAGAGGGTTGTTTCATGAACCCTCTACTCTCCCCCTCCGCTCTCCTCTCTACCCAATGGAAACTGAAGTTCAATCTTTACTCACCGATGGAATTGCCGCCGCCGGAGCCGGGGATACGGAAGAGGCGCAACGATTGTTGCGCCGCGCCACGGAAGTGGAACCGGAGAATGCCGAAGCGTGGTTATGGCGGGCAAGGGTTACGGAAAATACCGCCGATAAGAAGGCATTTTTAGAAGAGTCGCTTCGGATAAATCCCAATAATTTGGATGCCTTGGCGGCGATGGAACGTATCGCCAAAAAAGAAGCGGCGGTATCCGCACGGATAACAGAAGAAGAAACCTTCTACTGTACCGTTCACCCCGACCGTGACACACTGTTACGTTGTAATCGCTGTGGTCGTCCGATGTGTACCGATTGTGCAACGCAACATCCTGTGGGTCTGCGCTGTCGGGAATGTGTCAACCAGACCAAAGCACCTGTTTATCAGGTAGATAATACGACCTTTATTCGGGCATTACTGGCGGCAACGGTGGTGGGAACGCTGGTTGCCTTCCTTGTGTTGATCTTTGGGGGGGTGGTCGGCGGCTTCTTTATGTTCTTCCTCTGGTTTGCGGTGGGGGGTGCCATCGGGCGCGGCATTGCCGAAGCCATATCGCGCCTTGTTCCGCGCAAACGGGGACGGCTGATTCAGATTGCCACAGGTATCGGGATTGTGGCGGGGGTGCTGATTGCCGCCGCCATTTTGGGGCAGGGCGGACCACTCACCATTCGGTTCCTATTCCAATTACCTGTCCTACTCTACTTAGGAACCGCTCTGACAGCGGCTGTCGCATCGCTACGCTAAGATCAATCAGAGCTAAGGAGAAAGGAGAGCATGATTGAATTACATACGCTCCTCTCTCCACGCTCCTCTCTCTTTGTATGCTATTAGAACTCACCATCCAAGATTTTGCCATCATAGACCACGTTCATCTGCACCTTGAACGTGGTCTAAATGTGATGACCGGGGAAACCGGTGCAGGGAAATCCATCATTATTGATGCGGTTTCCCTTTTACTAGGGGGGCGGGCGAATACGGATGTGGTTCGTACCGGGGCAGAACGTGCTCAAGTTGAGGGGTTATTTACCCTTGACCCGACCCGATTAAATGTGATTCGCCCTCTGTTGGAGGAGAATGGATTGTTGGAAGCGGGCGAAGAAGAAACCTTGATGATTCGACGTGATATTAACGCCGGTGGTCGCACCGTCTGCCGTATTAATGGTCACGCGATTCCCGCCGCCGTTCTGAAAACGATTGCCGCGCCATTAGTAGATATACACGGGCAAAGCGAACACCTATCGCTGATGAACCCGCGCAAACATGTGGATTTGCTGGATCGTTTTGCAGGAACGCTTCCCCTTCGTGCCCAATTTGCCGAGCAAGTAACCAAGTTACGTCAGATACGGGAACAAATGTCCCGCCTTGCCAGAAGCAGTAACGAACTCGCGCTCCGTACTGATCGCCTTTCTTTTATCGTGGAAGAAATCGAAGCCGCCGCTTTGGAAGCCGATGAAGAGGAAACGCTTAATCAAGAACGCAAGTTGCTTTCTAACAGCGAAAAACTGGCGCAACTGGCAGATGAGATTTGCACCATCCTCAGCGAAGGGGTTTCGGACGATCAACTAGCCGTCACGGCTCATACCGCCCATCTGCTCCGTACCCTCACTGCCCTCGCCAAATTGGATGAGAGCATGAACGAAAGCGTGACCCAGCTGGAGCAGGCACACACGCTTTTGGATGATGTGGGGCGCACGTTGAGCCGCTATCGGGACAACCTCGAATTTAACCCGGCACGGTTAGAAGAAATTGAAAGGCGGTTGGCGCAGATTTTTAATCTTAAACGTAAATATGGCGCGGACATTGCCGCTATTCTGCAAACCCTGGCGGATTCCAAACAAGAATTGGAAGACATTGCCCACGCCGAAACACGCCTTGCCGAATTGCGCGAAGAAGAACAGGCACTGCTCCGTACTCTTGGCGAAACGGGTGTCAAACTGACCGCCGCCCGCAAAGCCGCTTCCGTCAAAATGGGGGATGCTGTTGTCACGGAGTTGGCAGATTTACGGATGGAACGTGCCCAATTTCAGGTGAATTTGCAATGGCTCTCCGACCCCGAAGGCGCGATTGTTAAAAAAGCCAGTGACCCCTCCGTTGAACGGCGGGTCGCGTTTGATAGTACCGGTTTGGACCAGGTGGAGTTTTTGCTGGCTCCCAACCCCGGCGAAGGGTTTAAGCCGTTGGCGCGGATTGCTTCCGGCGGCGAAGCCTCGCGGATTATGCTGGCAATCAAAACGGCTCTGGGGCAAGCCGACGACACTCCTACCCTCATTTTTGACGAGATAGATACCGGGGTCGGCGGACGGGTCGGGAGTGTAGTCGGGCAAAAACTTCACACTTTGGCTGAGGGTCGTCAAGTGCTGTGTATTACTCACCTCCCCCAGCTCGCCGCCTATGGCGACAAACATTTCCATATCCGTAAAGAACTGACAGGCAACCGCACCCGTACCCATGTTACGGAAATGAGTGAAGAGGAACGGGTGGGCGAATTGGCGCAAATGATTGGGACAGGCGATGCGGCACGAACGGCGGCGGAGGAACTGCGGGCGCAGGTGAAACAACACCCCAACGGGGCATAACCAACGGAGTTTGCCAAATGGATAGTCGGATTTTACAGGGGGATTGTACCGATCTGCTAACACAATTACCATCGGATTCGGTGGATATGACTTTCCTTGATCCCCCCTTCAATCAGGCAAAAGAGTACGCTCACCATGACGACAATATGCCCGATGCAGACTATTGGGCATGGATGACTAGGGTGTGCCGTGCCATTCATACGGCGACGACACCGGGTGGTTGTATCTATTTCATGCAAAGGGAGAAAAACAGTGAATTTTTGTTGCGGGCTTTACGGGAAAGCGGTTGGACCTTTCACAATTTAATCATCTGGAAAAAATTAACCTCGGCGGTGCCATCCTCGGTCAAATATGGCAAACAATACCAAATTATCGCCTATGCTACAAAGCAAAAACGAGCGCGAGTCTTCAATAAACTTCGTATCGCACCCCCACTTCCTACCAATTACAAATATGAACGGAAAAACGGCATATATGTTACTGATGTATGGGATAATATCCGTGAACTGACTTCCGGTTACTTTGCGGGTGATGAAGCCTTACGGCATTCCGATGGTAAACGCGCCCATAAGCAACAATCGCCAATAGCCTTATTGCTACGAATGATCTTATCATCAACAAAAATAGGGGATTCTATTCTCGATCCATTTGCAGGAACGGGGACAACTTTGGTAGTGACAAAACAATTACACCGTCAATATATCGGCATTGAATTAGACCCTAACAATATTAATATCATTAACGAACGACTTAATATGCTTCGTAAAGCAGACCAAATTCAACGTTTTTACGAAGACTATACTCACACTCCAAATTTAGAAGTGCTTTGGGGTAAAGAATCGGATTCTAAAAATACTGATGAAACCGATGCCTCTCAAAAGTTAGCCTCCTAAAGCAATGATAATTGTCGTTCCCTGTCCGCTATTTGATAATTACAAATAAACAATTCCCGCCCCGCTTCCGCTTTTCCCTGCTTATAATTATTCATCCCGTACTGCAACGTCCATTCATAGATATGGGCAAAGCGAAAATGGCGGCGCACCAACGGCGAATCATCATAAGTAATCAGCCACTGATGCTGACAGTGTTCCATCGTTTGGGCAAAAGCGCGATGGTCAAATTCGGTGTGAAGCGTGCCCTTCTTCCCATATAGTCGAGATTTAGTGGCACTGTAATAGGGAGGATCAAGAAACACAAAAACGTTCTCTGCCAGGTCCTGTAGCATCTCCCGATAATCAAGGTTTGTAATGCGAACGCCTTCTAATAATGGAATGGTTTGACGTAACCGTGCAATAGCAGAATCGGTGAACCGCCCTTCATACGCTCCCTGCGAAAATCCCCCTGATTCAACTGTACCTGAAAAACCAATCCGATTCAGCACAAAAAAACGTACGGCTCGCTCTATATCCGATAGCGTATTGACATCCACATCCCGTAACTCGTAAAACAAGCCTTTTCCATCGGTAGTGGCTTCTTTTATTTTTGCGACTTCATCTGCAAGTTGTTCCCCGTGCTGTTGCAACTCCCGCCAGAAATAATAGAGTTCAGTATTTAGATCGTTAATCCAAAAATCGCGGTCAGGATACTGTTGGCGAAAATGGAGAAAAACAGACCCACCACCCACAAATGGCTCCCAATAGGTATCAAACCTGGTAGGTGCATAAGTTGCAATCTCGCCCAATGCGCGGGATTTGCCACCGGGGTAGCGTAAGGGAGTCACGACTTTGCCATTTTTAGGCATTTATAGATTCCCTCTAATTTCCACTTCCAACTTTTGATTATTGGTAACTTCGAGCCGAAGTTTATCCATGATGTCAAGATGACGCGGTTTGACAATACCACGATTTATTGCCCCAAAATTCTCTAATTCATCATCATGGCAAGGAAAACGTAGTACACCCCTAATCCCTTGCCCTGTTAATTTCAATCGCGTTTTGAAGAGGAATTCCCCTGCCTCGGTTTCCAGACGATCTATATTTGAAAATAGAATCAACTTAAATAATCCGTCTCGTATATCAGAAACAGAGGGCAAAGGGTGACGGGAGGCATTTTTAGACTCTTGTATAACAGTAATACCATCTTCGGTTAAAATTTCATCTGCCGTTAAATGATAGGTTCCACCTAAATAATTCTCAATCTCAAAAACTCCTTTGAATCCAGCGCCCAGATATTCAAGTGTATGGAGTGTTCTACTTTCCCGAAGTGCCGCCCCGCGTGACGCGCGTAACGAGCGTATCCAGAATTGCTGTAAATCTTCTTGTAAATTTGCGGCGTATGTTCGCAAACTCCTGTGCGGGTGCATAGGCACACCCGTTCGTTGGGATATGTCTTCATAAGCATCCAAAGCCTGCTCAAAGGTTATGTGAAAACGATCCTCAATCAAACTTCGATTCCAATGCAGTGCACTCTGTTTATAGGCAAGAATTTCTTGAATTTGAGCACGAATGTGTGCTTCATTCAATTGTTGCGCCGTAATTTTGCCTTTATAACGACGACTATTTGTGGCTGTATCATAATAGCCCAACACAATATAGATATTCAGTAGATTCATCCATGAAATTGTAGAGGCTTGAATCTTGTCCAGATCGCCTTCAATACCTTCATCTTTAATAATTGGAATAACAGTAATAATTTTGGGAGCGTTATATGTCTTATAGATACGTTCAAAGGGATAAGAGCGTGTGCGTTTTGGAGATACCCATTTAGAAAACCCTATAGTTCCATCCGGTGTTTCCAAAAGACCTGCCGGAGTAGCACTATTAATTAAAAAGGTATCGAGATTATACTTGGGCAACTCTTCTACCAAGTACGCTCGATACCTTATATCACGGATAAAACCTTTGAAATGTATAACGTGGCTCACCCTGATTCCATTCGTTGGTTACTTAATACGCCCCTTTGCCCCGCACCACGACCCACAATGTTTTCCACATGATTTCAAGATCTAACATCAGCGAGTAGTTGCGAACGTAGTAAAGATCGTCCTCGGTATGTAGAATCATCGGCTTATCACTGCGTCCGTTAATTTGCCACCAGCCGGTTAAGCCTTGCGGCACCGCCAGTCGCTTGCGTTGCCAAGGTTCGTAGCGTTCCACCAGATAGGGTAGTTCGGGGCGCGGACCTACCACGCTCATATCCCCACGAAGGATGTTCCACAATTGGGGCAATTCATCAATGCTGAAGCGACGTAGCCAGTAGCCAACCGCCGTTATACGGTGGTCTTCTTTCTTTTTAATCAAAACACTGGGGTCTTTTTCCGCTTCTGCCAGCAACAATTGTTCTGCATTCTCTACCATCGTGCGGAACTTATACATACGGAAAATTTTGCCCCCCTCCCCGACACGGTCATGGGCAAAAATGACGGGTCCCCGCGAGGTAAACTTTACCAGCAATGCAATTACTGCCATGATGGGGCTTAATACCAGTAACCCAATGGAAGCCAGCACAATGTCAATCATGCGCTTCACTGCCGCCTGCCACGGCGTAATCACCGGCTCTGCCAAGCCAATCAAGGGCATCCCTCCGAACATTTCCAAGCGACTATAAAGATACGCCAGGGGGTATAAGTCCGGCACCATCTTGACCTGCACCGGCAGGGCATGCACTTTTTCCAATACTTTTGCCAATGGACCATGACTTTCCAATGGCAACGTGACAATCACTGTTTCAATGCTTTGCTCTTTGCAAAGTCGTTCTAATTCGTCAAGGTTGCCCAGCGTTTTAGCATGGGGGTGAACCACATCGTCTACATAGCCAACCAGTTCTAACCCCAACCATGCACGATTTTTTAATTGCGCCCCGATTTCCCGCCCCAGTTCTCCTGCTCCCACAATCAGAACACGGGTGGTCGGAATCCGCGCCGCCTGTTGTTGTTTGAACAACTGTCGCCACCCGATACGAAAGACCTGGGCAAACGGAGCCATCAGCAGAGCGTATAACAGCACGGAACTTCGCGCCGGGTTTAAAGCAAGGAAGAAGAGAAACCCTGTAAAAATTCCGGTTCCTACCACACTTCCCAAAAACAAGATCGCAAATTCGTCAGCAATCCGAAAAATCCGCTGGACGTTATAGCCATTGACGCTCCAAATCCCAATCAACATCGCCACAATCGCGGATACGATAATGGCGGCAGACATGGGCGTTGATACATCAAAGGCGGCGGCAGGCGAAGCAATCCATAAGGCGGCTTGTAATGCTAGGAACGCTGTCATAGCGTCCGTCAAGAATATTAAAGATTGATACAGCCGATACGATTTGTCGTCCATATCTTTCTCCGATACGGTTCGGTCAGAACAAGGTGGTAGTCTGCCACAATTGTCTTTATTCGTGAAGTTACGTGCTGTTAAATTAGACGTGTTCCCGCTACAAGGCAAGGCTACATGGAGGCAAGATGTCTTAGTTCCCGGATGGCTTAAGTCTAAAAACGAAGCGACCCCTATCCATGTGCAAAAAATTCTCTGCATTAACCAAATCTCATATATCACTAATGTACCATGTATCCATAAGGAACACAAATTGCTCATTTACGCATTTGAACCCTAAACTGCATTTGGTTTGTTTTAACCCATCCGGCTCAATAAGGTGTTAAGCGACTGTAAAGAAATCGTAAACATTTACATCTCTACTCTCATCCGGCTCTTTTATTGACCTGCGCTTTATTTCCATACGCTCCGATTATTGTTACAAGTTTTCGTACTATTACTTATAACAAAACTCTATCATTACCACCATACCCCGAAATTTCCGAGTTGATAAGGAATATAAGCTATGCCCATCAACGCCAAGAAAGTGCATATCCCTTCCCGATAGCAGAACGAGTTTAGCCCCATCTTTCAACGACTTATGCCAAAAGTGGTTCAACAAATTGCAAATGGTACACTTTTGTCACAATCAACCCTCGACAAAGCCATATCAACCCAGCATTGACATCAGTAGGGGCGGCTTTTATGCTAATGTGCAATAGAAGGGTCAGATGGAATAACGGAGCGTTTCGTGGGTAAATCGCCACAAAAATTGACATCTACCTCTTCTATCCTGTACTAGATTATTCCACATCACTCAAACGGTACAGCATAACCCCACCCTAATCTATACCAGACTTTCACACAGTAGCTCAACGACGTGCTATGGTACCACTAACCACTCACCAACGAGAACTGCTCAAGGTCCTACTCAACACCGAGGGGTCGGTCGGGGCTGTGGAGTTGGGGGAACGGGTCGGGTTATCTCCACGTCAAATTCACTATAACCTCCGTGCGGTCGAAAACTGGTTGGCGCGTCGCAAAAGCGGTTTACGCAAACAACCAGGGGTCGGTATTGCGATTACCGGTCCGGCAACCCAACGCCACGCCCTGCTCAACGAATTTCAATCCATTCATAATTTCCAGCTGGTATTAACTGCCGGACAACGACAACAGTTGCTGGCGTTGGATTTACTTCTAGCTCGCGAACCCCACATTCTCTACCAATGGCAACGCGATGCCGAAGTCTCCCGTACCACCATTCTTAAAGACCTTGAACAATTAGAAGCATGGTTGACCGCTTTCGGGTTGGTATTGGAACGCCGTCCCAATTACGGCTGTTGGCTGGAAGGCGCGGAATGGCGGCAACGGCAAGCCCTTGCCGCGCTGTTGTGGGGCGATACGCCGTTTGATGACGCTCTACTGAAAATGACGCACGGGCATGGGGTCGTCTTTACACTGGAAGAAGATGCCGACCTGCTTCCGATTGTCGGGCGGGCAAATACCTTCGTAAAAGCCTGTGATACTCAACATGCACTGGAAGAGGTGGTGCGGGCAGAAGCCGAATTGGACGGACGCTTTACCGACGAAGCGTTGTTGCAAGTCGCCTTAGCCCTCGCTATCCAAATCCAACGGGTCGGAGATGGGCGGATTATTGCGATTAGTGAAAGTCAAATGACATGGCTACAGCAACAACCCATCTGGCGTGTCGCCGAACAGGTCGGTACAACCCTCAACGTCCCCCATCCGCTACCCACCTCTGAAATTGCCGCCATTGCCATGCAGTTGTTAGCAGGAACCCGTGAAGCACAATGGACCAACGGAGTTGAGATTGAATCTTCTTTCCATACTCTTATTAATGAGATCATTACCCGTATCGTTGCGGCGTACCAACTTCCCGACCTTGCCAGAGATATTGCCCTGCGAAGCGGCTTAACCGCCCAAATCATTCCCGCCATCATGCGAACCCGTTTCGGGTTATGGACACCCCCTGCCCCTGCCGGGGAAGCCATTCCCGCGAAGTATGCTTTTGAGCAACAGGTGGTGCAGAAACTGGCGACTGTCATTGCCGCCCAAACCGGCGTGATTCTGCCCGACAGCGAACTCCACGACCTGATTTTCCTACTACGGGCGGCGTTTATTCGGGCACGTCCGTTACAACCCCATCGCATTTTGGTCGTCTGTCCCAGTGGCATGGCGATGAGCCAATTGTTGCTTGCCCGCTTAAAAGCACGATTCCCGACATTGGGGGAATTTGAATTGCGCTCTTTGCGTGAATTAAGGGATGAGGTCGTGACTTCGGCAAATTTGATTATCACTACCGTGCCGCTGAGCCGCCCGATTCCCAACCATGTACAGGTGATTCAAGTCCATCCCATGCTGACCCCGCCTGATATTCAAGCCATTACCGAATGGATGAGTTAATGCCTCTATCCGTTCATACAAAATTCCTGTAGTAGCGTTGCCAGAACGTTACGCCTGTCCATCCGTTTTATCTCGAAAGGAGAGCCGACGTGAGAGAAAGAATCCAGTCATTTGGTAGTTTCTTGGCGGCAATGGTGGTACCGAATATCGGTGCGTTCATCGCGTGGGGGTTGATTACCGCGTTTTTCATTCCAACAGGATGGACCCCCAACGCAACGTTCGCCGAACTCGTTGGACCGATGATTACCTACCTTCTCCCTGTGCTAATCGGGTATACGGGTGGGAAAATGATTTACGATACCCGTGGCGGGGTGGTAGGGGCGGCGGCAACGATGGGGGTCGTCGTCGGGGCAGATATTCCTATGTTCCTCGGCGCGATGGTGATGGGTCCGTTGGGCGGATACCTGATTAAGAAAATTGACGAAGCGGTCAACCCCCGCGTTCCCACCGGCTTTGAAATGCTCGTCAATAATTTCACAGCAGGGATTCTGGCAATGATTCTCATCTTGATTGCCAACGTTGCCATCGGACCGATTGTTGAAACCCTGAGCACCACGCTGGGAGGGGGCGTTCAATTCCTGATTGATAACCGATTATTACCTTTGGCGGCTCTGTTAATCGAACCCGCCAAGGTGCTCTTTCTCAACAACGCCATCAATCACGGAATTCTGGGTCCGCTCGGGGTAGCGGCGGTGCAAGAGAACGGGCAAGCGATTCACTTCTTGCTGGAAAGCAACCCCGGACCGGGGCTTGGCTTGCTCGCCGCCTACTGGTTGGCGGGGCGCGGCATCCTTAAAGAATCAGCACCGGGCGCGATGATCATTCACTTCTTCGGCGGAATTCACGAAATTTACTTCCCCTACGTCCTCGCCAAGCCGATTATGATTGTGGCGATGTGGGCAGGGGGCATGTTGGCGGACCTGTGGTTTGTGATTATGAACGCAGGCTTGGTCGCAACGCCTTCACCGGGGTCCATCTTCGCCTATCTGGCGGTGATTCCGCGTGGTGGTCACTTTGCGGTACTGGGCGGGGTTCTGATCGGCGCGGTAGCCTCCTTCTTGGTCGGTACGCTGTTACTGCGGCTTTCGCCGGTCACTGCCGAGGAAAGACAGGAAGAAACCCGGGCGGAAGCTACCCCCGCGATGGCGGTGTAGTTCTCTATTACATCTACTATTTCTTGCGGTGAAGGGGGAGAGATACCCCCTTCACCGTAGGGTATCGTAAAGGAGCAATCATATGGCAACCTCAATTCCCGCCGCCAACGTGGATCGCATTATTTTTGCCTGTGAAGCCGGAATCGGTTCCAGTTTGATGGGTGTCAACGCCTTGAAGAAAAAATTGCAAAGCGCGAACCTGAAGGTGGCGGTAGAACACAAAGCGGCACGGGCAGTCCCCGCCGATGCTAAAGTGGTCGTCACACACAAAGGGTTGGCAAATCTGGTGCGGAACAATGTCCCTAATGCAGTGGTTGTTACCTTTTCTCAATTCTTAAACGACCCTGCTTTTGACCGGTTGGTCAACCAGTTGAAAAACGACGAAGCGGTCACGGAGGGGTAAATCATGGCGATTTTAAGCACCGAAACCGTTCGTTTACAGGCGACTGTACAGGATAAATATGATGCAATACGACAGGCGGGCGGGCTTCTTGCCGCCGCCGGTGTGGTTGAACCGGACTATGTAGAAGGCATGATTGCCCGGGAAGGAACCATGTCCACTTATCTGGGCAACGGAGTTGCCATTCCACACGGGCAACATGCGAATCTGGTACAGGTACGCCGCACCGGGATTTCCGTCTTACAAATTCCGGAAGGGGTCGTTTGGGAAGATGATGAACGTGCCTACCTGATTATCGGCATTGCCGCTACCTCGGACGAGCACGTTGGGATTCTCGCCAACCTTGCGGAAGTGATTGAAGACGAAGCCACCACCCAACAACTCATTGAAACCACAGACCCCGCCCTCATCGTTGAGCGTTTGCTCCGTCCGACGGCGGAAGTGGGTTAAACACCTGCGGAAAGGGCACCCATGCGACAACTGGATATGGTCATCCATAATGCAACCGGGTTACATGCCCGCCCTGCAAAAGTCTTTGTCACCGTTGCAAAACAGTTCCAATCCAAAATCACGGTGGGCAACGGGACAAAACAGGTCAATGCCAAAAGTCTGATTTCGGTGCTGACGTTAGGGGTGGAAAACGGGCAAAGTATTCAGATTGAAGTGGAAGGGGAGGATGAAATCGCCGCGATTGAGGCATTGGAACAGGCTGTTTTGGATGGGCTGGGCGAAGAAATTGGCGTGCCGCATGGTTCGCCCGCCGCACCGCCGCCGTCCCCACCCCCGGTTTCAGCCCCGCCTCCCATTGCGGTTACGCCCTCTGTCAATGGCAATCATTCAGGGGAACCAAATCTCTTACGCGGCATCCCCGCCGCGCCCGGCATTGCGATTGGTCCTATTTATAGAATCCGACAGGAAACGATTGTCGCCGACGATAGTTTTGCGGGCATTGCCGAAGAGAAAAATCGCCTGAGCCGTGCGATTGGGGAAGCCAAAAGCCAATTGATGGCGTTGCGTTCCCATCTGCGAACCCATGCAGAGAGCGAAGCGGCAATTTTTGATGTCCATCTTGAACTGTTGGATGACCCTGATGTATTGGATGCCGTTCATCGTGAAATCCATCAGAAGAACGGAGCCGCCCGCGCATGGCAGGGAACGATAGCCGAACGCGCCAAACGGATTGCCGCTTTGGATGATCCGTTACTCGCCGCCCGTTCCGCCGATTTGCACGATGTTGGCTACCGCGTCTTGCGCTTTCTGGTGGGCAATCCCACCCATCACGGCATACAATTGCCTGACCATCCGGTGGTTGTCGTGGCGCACGACCTTTCGCCTTCTGATACTGCCTCGTTGGATACCACGCGGGTATTGGGTTTTTGCACGGCGGCGGGCGGACCTACTGCCCACTCTGCCATTATTGCGCGTGCCCTCGCGTTGCCTGCGGTTGTCAGTGCCGGGGAAGATATTCTCACCATCGCCGATGGGACGCTAGTGGTGTTGGATGGAGCCGCCGGAACCGTCACTATTAGCCCCGATGAGGCAACGGTAGCGAAAGCATACACTACCCAACAACAGCAACAGGAGCAGAGAGGAGCCGCGCAACGACTTGCCGCCGACCCCGCC
>CBKYSX010000034.1:0-13574 GCA_966690745.1 uncultured Ardenticatenales bacterium | reverse complement strand
CTAGAAAACTAAATTATCGCATAAAAATATGTAGGATTACATCCTACTGAAATAAAAACGGTTTGTCAATACTTATTTTAAAAGCAGTTAAGGCAGAAAATTTCGAGGAATTTTAACGATAGGATTGACAAAAACAGCCAAAATAGGATATAACCGTATTATTGTTTCAGTTTATCCTGTTTTATTCGCGGAGTCACAGTGGATCAACCCTCATTCCAACGCCGGATTTTGACTCTTAATGCCAATGCCCCCGAAGCAGAACCCATTTTACGTGCCCTTGCCTCTGAGCCGCGCCAGCGAATCCTCGAAATTTTGAGTGACCATGTTTATAACGTCAGTGAAATTGCCACGGCTTTGGATATTCCCCTATCAACTGCCAATTTACATATCAGTTCTTTAGAAGAAGCGGGATTGGTACGTACCGAACTGCAACCAGCCACCCGTGGGCGGCAAAAGGTTTGTGCCCGCACCTATGACATCATCATGGTAAATTTGAGCTACGGGGTGCCCGATCAGGAGCAGGTGATTGAACTTTCAATGCCAATTGGTACGTATGTTGATTGTGCGGTAACCCCGACCTGCGGGTTGGCAAGTGCTGATGGCATCATCGGGCTGTTTGATGATGCCGCTTCCTTTTACGAACCGGAGCGTATGCGGGCGCAGTTGTTATGGTTTCACCATGGCTATGTGGAGTATCGCTTTCCGAACCGAATTCCGGGCGGAGCCACATGGCACAGTTTGCAACTGAGTCTTGAAATCGGCTCGGAAGCACCCCTGCATCACATTGATTGGCCCTCGGACATTACGGTGTGGATGAATCAAACGGAGATCGGGACCTGGACCTGCCCCGGCGATTTTGGGGGGCAACGGGGCGTTTTGACCCCGATGTGGTGGGAAAGCTGGAATTCTCAATACGGCTTACTCAAATCGTGGCAAGTCACTGCCGAGGGGAGTTTCATAGATGGAATTCGTCTATCCTCCGTCACCGTCGCAGAATTGGGCTTGATGGACCATGATTACATCGCCGTGCGAATTGGGGTTAAAGCCGATGCTCGTCATGTCGGAGGCATAAACATTTTCGGACGTGCATTTGGGAATTACCCGCAGGACATTCTGTTGCGCTGTCGGTATCGATAATTCCTTGGCTACCTTCCAGCACCTTACCTACCATTTTGAGGCGCGCACAAAATCGTGGTGTTCGCCGTTGGTGGCTGTAACACTTATACTGCACACGCCCGCCACTACAGACCTGATAATCAGCACGAAGCCAGCCGGGTGTCGCCTGAAAAAGTGTGCGGATAGTATTTTCGCGGGGTTGCTTCGTTCGCATCATCGCAGATGGTGTGGGGAGTTGCCAAGACTTAAGGTTTATAGACACATACGTTCGTGCCCGTTATGATGGTTCTGCTCGCACCGTGATGCGGCGTGGAACATGGAACCAAGAATGGAGTGCGGGATGCGTCTGGTGCTGTTGGTTGTTGTTTGGATACTCGGGCTGTCCGCCTGCCTGCCTGCGACTAATCGCTATGAATTGGTTGATTCTGCCGCCACTCCTCCTTCTATTGCACTTGCAACATTGACCCGGATACCGGTTATGCCCACGACTCCGGTCGTACCTCCGACCGTAGTGGTACCCACCCCGACGACCATCCTTGCGGGGGGTTCCGTCACTTCCGCTGAAGAGGTTTCCGTTGTAAGCGTAACGCCGGAGGTAGTATGGGTGATCACGCCCTTGCCTGAACCAACCGTGACCGGTGCGGTGATTGTCAGGCTCCCGCCGCGCACCGCTACCCCCCTGCCACCTCCGCCATCCCCCACACCAACAACACCCCCACCCCCGCCTCTGCCCACTGCTACGGCGGAACGCCCCACCCCCACAGCACCACCCCGTACGCCCCCGCGTGCCGCCACCGGACCCATCTTGCATCTCCGTGCCGACCTGCCGCCTATGACGCTTACACAGTGGGAACGTCCGCAAGGTGACAATGGCAGGTGTATGCACTGGTCCCGCAATCAGTATTTCTCCCCCGAGTTCATGGATGCCAATCTGCCGCGGCTTCAGCTCCTGAGCGCAAAATGGGTGGTAGTGGTGTATGGCGACGAAAATGTACTCCACATGGCGGCACCCCGTTTTGCCGAAGCCGGAATTATTCCCATTTGGCGGCGAATGCTGAGACCCCATGAACAGTACCACGAATGGGCACGCGATGTTGAACTGGTAAAGTCTTACGGGCTACCGCCCTATTTTCAGGTCTACAACGAACCGAGCCTTGGACAAGAGTGGGTTGACGGGTGGGAAGGCGAAAAAGATCAGCAACTGTTTCTGAATAACCTTATGCAGGCATCTCGCGAAGTCTATAATGCGGGGGGATATGTGGGGTGGCAGTTCGTCAGTCAGCCCTGGCTGGACCGGGCAATTGATGAGGCACAGATGCGAAATGCAACCCGCCTGTTTGAGCGTTTCTTTTTTGTGCCCCATTCCTACGGCGATAATATTCCCCCGGCGTGGACCGAGGATGGTCGGGGTGTCCTCGGATGGCGCAATTTTGCTGACCAGTTGCACCGACGGTTGGGCTTCGTACCGCCGCTTATTGTAGGGGAAGGCGGCTGGCGCATCAACAGTCATGATGAGCCTCGCTTCCCCCCGATGGATGAAACCACCCACGCCCGTTACCATGTGGAATTGTTTGACTGGTTTCGCACGGGCATCCTATCGAACGGTGAACCCTTGCCTGATTATCTCTTCGCCTATTGCCCCTGGCTGATTGCGGAAAAAGGCGATGATAATGCCTGGTGGGATTCCTTTGCCGGTGATCGGCTGATTACCGCCGAGGCAATCGCCGCCATGCCGCCCTTTGTCCGCCGCCTACCGTGATCGGTATTGTATCGAGTTGTGCTAGCAGACATTGGCTTCTCTAGCGCAAACGGCATTTCGTGACATCTAACTTCCATAATCTGCGCTAGACCCTATGTAAATCCGCTCATAACGTGGCGCTAAAACAGGGCATCACTCCTCTGCTATACGTGGCAATATAACCATTGCCCCTACCCCTACGGCGATGGTGATGCCCGCCGCAATATTAAGCGTTGGTACAACACCAATAGCAACACCCAGGGGTCCTGCCAGGGATGCTCCGAGCAGTCCAAAGAGTGCTCCGGTCGTTCCCATGGTGCCAAAGACCCGCCCCTGACGGGCGGCGGGAACCCGCTGTTGCAACAAAGTTTGCAAGCCCACACTCACCGCCACTTGCTCCGGCCCTATCAAAAAGGCAACCATTAGCGCGACGGGAAATAGCGCGACATTAAATTGGAGCAACAACAAACCACCTACCAGGATATTGCCCCATACGAGCATCGGTATTGCCGGTAAACGTCTTCCCCATTGTCCGAGAAGCATACCACCCATAATGCCTCCTACTGCCTGGGCGGTAAGGATCAAACCAAATCCGGCGGCACCAATACCTAGGACCGATTCTGCAAACGCAGGATAAAGCGGACTTAACATAGTGCCCGCAAAGCCCGTGGCGGCGAGGACCACCATGAGTGTTAACACGAGCGGATCCTGTCGTACCGCCTCAAGCCCCTCGCGCCACTCCTGCCAGAACCTTAGCCATCTTTGCCCCATTTTCATTCCGGATGCCTGCGTAGAAACTCCCCGGTCGGGTAGAATCATGAGCCAAACCAGAGTAGCTGCCCATAAAAAGGAAAAACTATTAATGATCACCACGCTCTCTAAACCCCACAACCCCAGAAGTAGCCCCCCTAAAGGGGGACCAATAAGCCGTGCCAGATTGTCATTCAGACTATTCAGGGCATTCGCGGATACGAGGTCGCGCTCACCCACCAGGCGCGGCAACAGCACATTCTCCGCCGGGGTCTGAAAGGTGCTAAGCAGTGCCTGCACCAAAGCTACGATATACACAATCCATAGTACCTGTTCAGTGCGTACCAATAGTAAGAGGAGCGTGGTTGCCATTTGAAGCAGGTTGGTTATGACCAGCAACCGCTTCAGATTCCACCGATCCACATAAACTCCCGACAGCGTACCGAGGAATACGACCGGGAGGATGCCAACCACCGTCATAAGGGCGGTAGCAATCGTGGAGCCTGTCTGCTGATAGATGTAAAAGGGCAAGGCGGTAGAGAGCATCCGGTTGCCGATATAGGAAACCAACCCTCCCACCCAGAGCAGGGCAAAGTTGCGTTGGCGAAAGAGAGCAAGCATTACAGCCTCCTCGCGCTATCCACGATGGTGATGGGATGGAACCCGACGGGCATTCGGCGCGGTGCAATCACCTCAAGTACAGCGGCACTCGTCATACTTTTGAAGACGGTTACCTGTGCCTCTACACCTTCGACCTCAATCTGCTCACCCGGCACGGTGTAGATGCGTTTGTGATGTGCTTTGAATGCTTGAACTTCCGGGAGGGTTAAAAGATACCCCTCCAGCGAACAAGAAACGGTCGTACCACAGGCATCACAGGCAAGATAGAGGAAGTGAGGGTGTTCCCGGTACATACCGGAGTCGCCAACCGGGGTTCGCAAGGCAACATCGCGCCGACAGTGGGTACAGGGTACTTTGCCGGAAACAATAGCTTCATGAAAGTGAGTATGTGCCCAGATAGCGGCACGATGCATCACGACGGACGGGCGGCGCACGGCACCAAAAAGGCGTGCAAAATGGCGATTACTCAAGGGATAGGCGGCACCGACCGAGGTTTGATCCGGGTGGCATCCGGGACAGCAAAAAGTAACTGTTTCGGCATAGGGTGGTAGTTGGGCTAGTAATTGGTGCTGACCACACATGCTACACCACGACTCTGTGGTAATCCACTCCGTTGTCGGGGGTAGCTCACTGCGGTACGCCCTCAACTCCCCCGCAAACTCGTTTGTTAGAATATGGCGTAATTGTCGTCGTCCGCGGCTGAGCCGCATGGACACTGCATCCTCACTCACTCCGCTTGGTTCCGCAATCGTCCGATAGGAGGCGTTGTGGAAATAGTGGGCAATCATCATCTTTTGCGTAGTAAGGGGTATTCGGCTGAGCGCCTTTTCCAGCGTTTCACGCAACTCTTTCCGTTCCAGTACCTCTGATATGGGGAAAGCATCGGTACCTTCTTCCTCCGTGGACAGTGCGGCGGAGGACTGTGCATCGCGCCATTGCTTTCGTCGCCAACGCCAATAGACATACCGTGCAATGACAGCCAGCCATGCCCGTCGTCCTGCCGGGTCTATCAATTTGTGTTCATGGCGCAGGGCTTCGACAACTGTGTCATGTGCCAAATCCTCCGCCTTGTCCGGCGTACCCGTCAGTCGAGTACACCATTGCACGAGCCAGAGGCGTTCCTGCACGATTCCCTCAAGTTTGTCTATCATTTGCTGTGTCCCATTTCCGTACCGTATATTCTGTTTAAGAGTATGCGATGTTATTCGTGGTAAGGCGGAAATATGTTTTCCTTGAATACCCTTATATCGCACTATACTTAAAAAACCCAACACTTTGTTTGATACTACTTCAATCTAAAATGTTTTCGAGGGCTACCCTGCCCTATTAGTGACCTTCCGACTATCAACAGTAGGACTTTCGCTTGCAGATGAATTTTGAGAGTGCGGCGCACTCTCAAAATCCACCTCTTCTCGCTTTCGGAGCGAAAGTCCTAAACAGGTAAGCTGAGATGCAACGAATCAAAGGCGGGTGTAAGTTGCGGAGGTTGCCTGGTTTTTCTACCGCCTAATCGCAAGCTGAGAACCATCAGACTAAAAAGTGCCTGACTTATCAAAAAGGCAACCTACCTCCGCTTTTGACACGGAGATAGGTTGCCTTTTTGTAACGGTGCGTTGCCGGATATTAGGGTGCGGGAATCAAGCGAATATCATCAATATAAAATAACGGTTGTGGTCCTTCCACATCGCTTTGAAAAGCAACGCTGAACAAGGTTTCGTCTTCCATTTCTAAATCTTCCAGCGGAATCGTAACTTCGCTCCACATGCCCGCCACAGGTCCTTCGGGCAAGTAATCACTCAGGTATACGCCGTGTGGCTCAACCGGAAATTCCTCATCGTGGCTCATTCCCACCAACAGGATTTGTCCGCCGATTTCACCACCGTGAATCGCAAAATGCAACGCATCAAAGTCCTCTGTTTCAATCGCGCCTTCAGGATTCATAAACCAGGCGGCACTATATTCTTCGCTGGTGTCTACAGCGACGGAGGTATCCTCTGTATACACAGGCAACGTATTTTCTAAATCCACAACCGCCCAGCTCCAATCCTCAAAGCCATTATCCAGGTTATCCTTATAAATAATGTAATCATCCTCACCTGCGGGCGATACTACAGTTTCTTCCTCTGCGTCTACCGGGGAGGGAGCAACCTCGTTCTCTTGAGTGGGAACCATGGTCGTCACCATCCCGGCTTCATTTGCTTCTGCTGTGGTAGTGCTATTTAAATTTAGGAATGAAGGGCGAAAGAGAAATAGTCCTACTACGAGCAGAGCAAGCACCACGAAACCTGCAATAAGGTAGGGTGGCTTCACCCCCGGCGCAGGTAGAGGGTGTTCGGGCACGGGGGTAGTCGTGGTACGTTTGAGCAAAGGAACGGTCAGCAATTGGGCGGCAGAGGTTGCGGGAAGCGGTGTCACCCGTTTCCCTTCCACTATAGACTGAACATCCCGTGCGAAGGCTCCGGCGCTCGGGTAGCGCAGGTCAGGACGTTTGGCAAGTGCCTGTTGCAATACCAGGTGCAGGTCGGCGGGGAGGTCGGGGTGCAGAGTGCGAATATCCGGCACAGGGGTTTCTAAGTGGTGATACATCAAGCCGTGCGGGGTATCGGCGCGAAAGGGCAGTTCGCCGGAGAGCATCTGAAAAAACAACACCCCCAGTGCGTAGACATCGGCGCGTCCGTCCAGTTCGCTATCCCCGCGAAACTGTTCCGGACTCATATACGACGGGGTGCCCATCGTCATGCCTGTACGGCTCAGGGTACGGCTTTGTCCCATGAGTTTGGCAATGCCGAAATCGGCAATGTAGGGGTCGCCTTGCGAATCCATCAGAACGTTACCCGGCTTTAAGTCACGATGGATAATCCCATGCTGATGGGCAAAATCCAGCGCACCGGCAAGGCGCGTCAGAATGCGGGTCGCTTCTGCCAACGGCAGGGGTCCCCTTTCCATGCGATCTTCCAATGTACCGCCCGCCATATAGCGCATGACCAGGTAGGGTCGTCCAAATGCCTCGCCGACATCATATAGGGGTACAATCCCGCTATGTTCCAATTTGGCAATCAGGGTAATTTCCTGTGCGAATCGTTGGCGAAAGAGGGGGTCATCAGCAATCTCGGCATTAATGATTTTCACGGCAACATCACGGTGGGTGCGAGGGTCTTCTGCCCGAAAGACCTCCGCCATACCGCCGCGCCCCAGTCGCTCTTTGAGGCGATACACGCCGATTTCTGAAAAATCTGCCATAACCACGGCTCACTTTGATGATAGGGTCGGGTGTAGATGACCCCTATGATAGAGGATTGAATTCTACGTGAACTTTGACTCTTCTTCAAGCACCGGGTTCGTATATGACCCTGTACAACACACGACCGGGTATGGTGCTATCCGCCGAAACAGTAGTGGTCTGAAACGTGTCCACATATAGAAACCATGGCAACGGGGGTCAGCAAAAGGAAGGGTAGTAGGCGGTGAGGCGATAGCGGTGCCGTTTGTTATAGCGCAATTCCATGTCCGGTTGGAAGTGTTCTCAAAGATACACGCTCAAAGGGGCTATCCCATGAAGTATGCGCGAACGATACACGGGCTAAACCCTGAGCATGAGCAAGGTCATTACACTGTTTAATAATGGTATGTGGCTCACAATCGGTTTCCAGCACACGCAGATCCGGCTCAGGGGTGTCCGTGCTAAGCACTTCAAAAATGATCCACCGTGATGGATAACGGCGAATGATAGCGTTCCAGGTCATAGGAAGAGTCTCTCGATGTTGTCGGGTGCAATGTGATTAAACGCAAAAGACCCCCGAATTCGACTGTCGCTAACGCGGGAATTGAAATTTCGCCTCATTAAATTTCAAACGACATGATCACCGCCACAGGCTACCTTATTGAAAAACTCCCTTCCAACCCCTCGACTGCATTAGGACCGACCCACACCTTGAATTCCCCCGGTTCGATGACATAACGCATATTCTGCCCCGTGAAGCCCAGTTCGGAAACAGGAATTTCAAAACGAACTTCACGCCTTTCCCCCGTGTCCAGCTCTATTTTCTGAAACCCTTTCAATTCACGCACCGGGCGGGTAACAGAGCCGACCAAATCACGCACGTACAATTGCACCACTTCTTTACCCGCACGGTCGCCACTGTTGGTGACGGTAGCGGTAACGATGAGGGTGTCATTGACTGTCAACGTTGTTTGCTCAACACGAAGGTCGCTGTAGATGAAGTGTGTATAGCTCAGTCCATAGCCAAAGGGGAAAAGCGGAGAATTAGGCACATCAATGTAGACCGACTTGAACGCTTCCGCGAATTGTTTGGTTCCTGCCTCTTCCGCAGGACGACCCGTGTTTTTATGGGCATAATAAATGGGAATTTGCCCTACCGCACGGGGCCAGCTGGCGGTCAGTTTACCGGACGGATTGACCGCACCAAAGAGAATATCGGCGACAGCCCGCCCCGCCCGAATCCCACCATGCCACGCCGCCAACAGTGCGGTGGATTGCTCATATAAACGCGGAATTACCAATGGTCGCCCGCTCATCACCACACAAACTATCGGCTTGCCGGTGGCGGCAACCGCATCTGCCAATTCTTGCTGACGACCGGGCAAGCCCAGCTCCGTACGGGAATGTGCCTCGCCGCTAAAATCGGCACTTTCGCCCACCACCAACAATACAATATCCGCCTGTTCTGCCGCCGCCACCGCCGCCGGAATGTCCGTTACGATGGTTCCTTCGCGGGGTTTATCTTCCCGAATCGGGCAACCGGGAACATGCGTCCAACCCCCGTCAGGTAAATATACCGCCAGTCCATCCAATACACTTTCTACATCGGCGGGGTGAACCTGAAGCGACCAACAGCCAATCAAATCAACGTGATTCCCCGCCAATGGACCCATCACTGCCAGCCGGGTGGAAGGCGATAACGGCAGAATATCATTGTCATTCTTCAGTAGCACCATAGATTCCTGTGCCACTTCCAATGCCAGTTCGCGGAAATCATCCCGTAGAATCAGGGTTGAAGCAAGGGATTCATCGGTGTAAGGCTTTTCAAAAACCCCCAACCGGAATTTGAGGCGTAGCACCCGGCGCACCGCTTCGTCTACTACATCCTGCGGCACTTCCCCCGCCTTCACCATATCGGCAAGGTGGTCATTGAAGCCGGTGCTGACCATTTCGATATCCATTCCCGCAAGGATACTCATGCGGGCGGCATCTTTTATATCGGCGGCGAATCCATGCGGAATCAGTTCCCGCACCGCTTCGTAATCGCTCAACACCACTCCATGCCACCCCCATTCTTCCCGCAAAATATCGCGGAGAATAAAGGAGTTTGCTGTGGCGGGAATGCCGCTAAGTTCGTTAAAGGCACTCATCACCGTTCCTGCGCCCGTGTCAAACGCCGCTTGGAAAGGCGGCAAATAGACATCACGCAGGGTGCGTTCGGAAATATCTACGGTGTTATAGTCCCGACCCGCTTCCGCCACCCCATACCCGACAAAGTGTTTGGGGCAGGCGGCAATTCTGCGTCCACTGGTCAAATCAGTTGCCTGAAAGCCCCGCACCCGCGCCCGTGCCATCGCACTCCCTAAAAATGGGTCTTCCCCCGCACCTTCGGCAATCCGCCCCCAGCGGGGGTCGCGGGCGACATCCACCATCGGTGCGAAAATCCAATCCACTCCCACCGCCGAGGCTTCTTCGGCGGCAACGCGGGAGGCACGTTCCAGCAACTCAGGGTTCCAGGTACAGGCTTCGCCCAAAGGAATTGGAAAAATCGTGCGGAAGCCGTGAATCACATCCGCGCCAGAAATCACCGGAATCCCCAACCGCGATTCCTCTATCGCAAGCCGCTGGCAATAATTAATCACCTGCGGAATCGTAACGTTCAGAAAAGAGCCAACGCGCCCTTCCCGCAGGAGCTCATCAATGTCGTCGCGGAGGGGCGGCACATAGGTGAATGGCTCCCCCGCCGCTTCTGCGGCTAGTTTCGCCGCCTCATAACGGGCGGGGTCAAAGGGAGCGTAGGGGTTAAATTGAATCAGTTGCCCGATTTTTTCATCAAGGGTCATCTGTGCCAGCAGGGCTTCGACACGGGCTTCGGTGTCAGGGTCTAAATCGTGGTAAGTTCCGACCTTATCTTCTGTAGCATTCATGGGGTAATTCTCGTTTTGGAAGGGTATGGTTGTAGAAATGAAAGAAAACGGTGGTAAAACTATTTTCCCAACGGGAAAATAGTTTTACCACCAATAGATACGGGAAATCACAATTCGTCCGGGTGGAGCCGCGCCAACCGTTCGGCATGATGGGCGCGTCCCGTTGCGTTTAGCCGTTCGATGTAGCGGGGAAGGTAGCCCCGCGTGTAAAAGGGTCCCCCTTCGCGCAAAACAGTCATCATGGGGTCAACGCCATGGTCGCTCGTCATCATCTGGGCGGTATACCAACTTTCCAGCAAACTTTTTGCCCGCTCCACGATTTCGGGATGTTGCCCGGCAAGGTCATGTTGTAAATGATAATCGGTGTCGAGGTTAAAGAGCATCAGGGGTTCCAATTCCTTGAAGCCATCATGGTAGGTACGCATGAAAAGGTAGTTTTGCCCCTCGTAGATAAACCGTACCCCACGCTGACATGCCCATGTGCCTTGACCCGTCACCAGATAGTCCCGTCCGGCGGAGGTTCCCGCCCGATAAGCATCCGCGAAGGAGCGAGCATCCCAATTGTTCGGTACAGTACCCCCCATTAACTCAACGATGGTCGCCACCCAATCAAAATGGTAGTGCAAGGCAGTATCCACCCGCTCCGTGGTGCCAAAAGCGGGGTAGCGAATGATGAGAGGAATGTTGCAGGTGAGATGGTCAGCGGTCTGGTGGTCGCCCCATACATTCAATTCGCCAAGATTTTCACCGTGATCGGCACTGATGACAATAATCGTATCGTCATAAATCCCCAACGCCTGCAATTTCGCAACGATGTTTCCCACCCATTCATCGGCATAGCGAATTCCGGTATCGTAGCCATTGATCCATTGGCGCACCGCCTCCATGGAATCAATCCGGTCCGGCTGGCGGGGAAAGCGGGCGGATACATCGCCCCACAGCCAATTCGGTTCCTGCGGGCTGTGGGGACCAAAACCATCCCAGCACCGTTGCCAGACTTCTTCCGTCAACCATGCGGGGAGCGGGTTGTTCGCAAACGGGTCGCCAAAAGAAGCAGGGGTGCGATAGGGGGTATGCGGGTCCCACAGGTTAATATGCAAGAACCAATCCGTATTGGCTCCGTTGCGCTCTAACCACTCCAGTGCGGGTACACCAACTTCGTGGGCGAGTTCGTCCCCGTACTTCCCCGAATTGACCATCTCGTTGTAGCCCGCATACCAGTGCCAGGCGGCATGGCGTTGGGCAAAGGGGCTTATCGTCGCCGTTTTCATGCCCAACGCGGCAAGGGTTGCCATCCAGCCCGTCACCGTAAAAATATTGGCACGATCCCCCACATTCGGACCCTGCATGAATGGTTGCCCTGCGACCCCGCCGTGATTCACCACCCCCGTATGAAAGCCGGTGCGTCCGCTCCACAATGCCGTGCGGGACGGCAAGCAGGGAACATCGGACGCATAGACATTGGTGAAACGCACCCCCTCTTGCGCCAGACGGTCAATGTGGGGCGAGGTCGGACGATGGTAGCCGTAACAGCCAAGATGGTCGGGGCGCAGACTGTCAATGTCTATATAGAGGAGGCGTGGCATAAGCTTCTACCCGTCCTTTGCCAATTGAATCTGACCATTGTTGCCCTGTATCCGCACACGCCGCGTCCCGTTGGAATCATCAATAACCGTTCCATCATCACAGTGATACCCGGTCACCGTCAGTTCCGCTATAAAGTCGGGAGGCTCTACGATGAGCGTGATACCTTGCTCATCCATACTGATGTTTGTTACCTCGCCCGTCGCATAATGCACCATTACCTCGTTGTTGAGCATCCATTCTAAAGGTAAAATCAAGCCCCGACGGGCGGGCAGATTTATAGGGTTGCCGCCAAAGAGTGATTTCCCTTCATAAATAACCGTTGTTGAGATAGGGTCATCCTGATAGTTATTCATAAACAGGAAATTACCAGCGTCCCCGCGACTGATACGTACATCTGCCCAATCGCTCAACTCAAACAGGGGCTGAATCCCCGCTTTGAGTGCCATTTGATGCACAAGGTCTAAATCTTCAAGGGTGTTGGCAGGCAGGGCGGCTCCCAACATCATTACGCTCCCACTCCCCTCTCCCAGCCATTTTACAAAGCCGACCACTTCCCCGTTCGGACGGGTGGCGAATCCTTCCTCAAAATTCCCCTGATAGGATTCGACAAACGCAACGGGAACATCGGGGTAGTCGAAAATCTGAATGTCGGTGTAGACAAGCGGTGGGTCGCTTTTTATCGCCTCAATCCCCAGCGCATCCCGCAGAATAGAGGATGGGTTTCCATTATCGTCCACTTCGCACATACGCCCCGCTAGAATCAATTTGCCCCCACCCTTAACATATTGCACCAATTTTTCCTGAACGGTGGTGGGACATCGCTTATCCATCATCACCCAGAGCGTAGGAGTCGCATCCACATCAAGATCGGCACGACTGAGTTCGACCACCGCATACGGGCGGTGCGTCAGGGTCAGCCCCCGCCCGATAAAATCAAACAACACCACATCCCGTTGGTAATCAATAATGGCGGTCGCCTGCTGTGTCGCCTCCGTGTTCACCTCGGTCATAAAATCATCCAGCAAGTAGCCAATCGTCGTCACGGTCTGAGGTTGCGCCAGAATCAATGCCTCGCCGTAACTGTTCAACACCTTGCTCAACCGACCATAGCGGGGATAGTGGCGGCGCACCGTGCCATCATTGCGTATCGGCGGACCCCAATCGTGCCGTTTAATCGGGCTGAGAATGGGGTCATTGGTGCCCGCCGCAAAGAGGTAATGGTTAATCGCCCGCATCCCCTGCGAAATACAAAGACGGCTGTGCAAGTCATAAAGGGAGGATTGTGTTCCGCTAAAATCATTGTTGCCGCCCGATTGAAACTCAATCGAAAAGAGGGCTTGGTCCGGGTTCTGCACCGCTTTGGTCATTTCATTGGACAAAATCAACTGATGGATATTGTCTTCCCCGATATGAAGCGGATAGACATCCGTTGCCGTAATCATATCGGGCATTTCAATCACTTTGATTAACTGCGACAGCCCAATCGGAAAGGTTCTCCCGCCCCGGTGATTGGTGAAACCATGCACGTTAACCACAGGTAGCACTTCCATGCCGTTGTCCTGTGCCGTTTGCCAGAGAAAATCCATGTATTGATAAAGATAGTCCCGGTAGAAAC
>CBKYSX010000033.1:0-13721 GCA_966690745.1 uncultured Ardenticatenales bacterium | reverse complement strand
AGTGTCACCGACCGAACCCGGCGCGGCTGGATTGCGGGCGATGCCTTAAAAACAGTCAAGGGGGTTCGCAACCATATCGGCAATATTGTGACCTGTTCCGAAGCCGCCAATCGGCTTCCGATTTGTGGCGCGGCGATTCCGTTAACGGAAAAAGATGCCTTGATGCTCCATTTTGATTATGTGGGGGTGGCTCCCACTGCCTTTTTGCAATGGGTCATCACCGTAGACGGCGAACGCTATGCCAGCCGCCCCATGAAATTGGAGCGAACCGAAGGTGCCCATGTATTAGACTTGTTGGATATGGATATTGCGCCGCATCTGTTTGCAGGGCAGTGGCAGATTAAGGTATTCATAGATGCCCACACCGTCCATGAACGGAATATCACTATCTTACCGGCGCATCCCGCCCCAGCCCCGCCGCTCCCGCGTGGATGGCAGTTAGAGTCGGTTGTCTATATGCCATAATCGCTTTTGTACGCCTTAAAGTAATGAAGAACAATATAAAGGGGCGGGCGGCAGTTTGCCGCCCGCCCCTTTATTAATGAGCATTCGTCGGGAAACTCAGGCTTATTCCGTGACCGTGATGTAGTAGGTCATGTCCACTGAAAAGCCGCCGAAGAAGGGGGAATCTGCGCTGAAATGGATGGTGTGATCGCCCGCCGGTAACGGTTTCAGCATCATGTAATACCCATCGTCAATCCCATCATACATCACACCGGGAATAAGGTGAGGGTACTCGGTGTTGTTGGGGTCGCCTTCAAAAACACCTCCCGATTGAATCTTGAACTTGAAGATGTCGGAATGGTAGCGGTAGTCCTCGACATTCGGAACGGGAACTCCATCCACTGTCACAAGGACATTTTCAGTTCCGTCCCCGTAGAAACGTACTGCATCATGCCCTTCCTGGTCGGTGACGAAATCGCCCGGTCGCCAGAAGACCCAGTTCAATACCGGGAACCAGAGGTAGGTGTTTTTGGGAATTGTGCAGGTGCGGGTCGGTCCGCTCCCTACGCCGCCAAACGCGCCACCCAGGAACCAGACGCGCCCATGCTGATACGCGCCGCAATCCACATCGCCCGTTTGTGCCATCGGGTGATCCGCAAGCGGAATTTTAAACGCCCACTGCCACCATTCGGCATTCCATTCATTCCCCGTTTTGCCATGAAGCGTGAAATCAGGAGGCAAGGCAGGGTTTTCATCCGCCTGCACAGGCGCAGGGAAAGCCACCACGAAAAACGCCATCATCAACGCGATGACAGCCATCAGAACATACGGACCTTTACGGTTGCCGTTCATAGTACAACCTTTCGTTTAGTTATTTTTAGGGTGGATAGGGAAATGCCCGCGAAAGATGTACATGAGTCATAGCATCACCTCCTTGAAGCGCAGGGGAGTGCAAGAGTGTTCCCCCGTGCGACTTGTGCCTGTTTGATGCCACACCGTAAAACAGGCTGGTTTATAACCCCGATAACCCAACAAAAAGCCTTATGGGGTTAGAAGTAGAGTGGGATGTGAAGGAGGTAGGTCGTGAACAGCGAGGTAGGAACAACGTAGGAGAGTAGCGCACAGGATAGCAACCTCCGCTATTCTGCACTTATAAGGTTTACATCCGGGCTTTTTGTGGGTGGCTTGCCCCTGATTTCGGTGTGAGAAAGGGATGCCACCTTTTCATTATATGAAGACTTCTCTCCGGTAAGGCTCTGTCTTTTCTATGCCAAGGCTCTATCTATTCTCTGATTTGGCATGGTTGGCGTGACCTTACACAAAAAAAGCCCCGCTCTGATATAGAGCGGGGCTTTTTTAATTAGAATTGGCAAGATTACGGCGCAAAACCAACGTTATCCAGATAGAAACTACTGTGGCGGCTTCCGTCCGTGGTGCCGGTAAAGCGGAGCGTAACTGTTTGCCCCGCGTAGGCACTCAGGCTCACCGACCCCTGGGAGTAATTGCGTCCGGTGGATGTGTTGCGGCACAGGTTGTAAGAGGCAATCGTCGTAGTGCCGATTTGCACGGTGGCAACATCACTACCGCAACTATTTTCGTTGGATTGAATCCGGTAGCGATAGTAAAGGGTCGCACCACTTGGCACCGTAATGGTCTGGCTGATTTGATCGTTACAATTCCCTCTACCACAGAACAATGCCTTATAACTACCCTGATAGGCTTGCCCGGTCGTGATAATCGCGTTGCCGCCATTACTGCTGACCGTCCAGCCCACGCCCGGACCTTGCTCAAAGGTGCCATTGACGATGCCGCCGGAGGGCGGGGTGGTCGGGGTGGCAGTCGGCGCGGGTGGCGTGGTCGGGGTGGGGGGAACCGGAGTAGGCGTGGGTCCGCCCGAACATTGGGAGGGCAGGTCAAACGCCGCCGTGCCATCACTGCGATTATTCGTAGACCCCTGACTGGCACTGGCACCCAGCCCGCGGCGGGCAAATGCCGCCCAAATCCGACATTGGTTCGCCCCGCCGGTTAATGCCTGATCGGCGGCAAGAATCGCATTGCGTCCATCCACAAAGCCGGGTGAACAGGGTTGGATTGCCATCCCATCTTGCACCAGTTTATAGGCAAGGTTGTTGCCGCCGGTGTTCCATGCCCCGTAGATATTCGGGTTGAACCCGTGCGCGTTAATCAATTCCCAGTTCATTTCCCACAACATCGTATTCCAGACGAAGCCAACGCCATGCGGCACTGCCATGCTGGGCAGGTTGCTGTAGGTGTAGTTGTTGACGGCGAAGTTAGTGTTATAGGGGGCGGGGCGAATCCCAACCCCTGTAATCGGTTGATTCAAGGCATACGTCCCCACGCCGCGATTGGTGGTAGCGGTATCCCCTGTTCGCATGGTCAATAGCACCGCTTGCCAATCGCTCCATCCCTCACCCATCTGCTCCTGATTCCCCAGACAACCGGGACCCGTCCCTGTCAAGCGGTTGGAAATACCGTGACCATACTCGTGGGCGATGATTCCGTTATCAAGGTCGCCGTCACGGTCGGGGGTGGGAGCGGTCCAGATGTACATCTGCATCCGGGGGTTGTTGCCGTCCGACGGGGTAGCAAAGTTGGCATTGTTCGTACCACCGCCATCTTGCGCCTCGGCATAGACATAATCGCTACCGGTACCGCCGCGTCCGTAATTGTTTTCCTGGAAGTTCCCTGCGGATTCAGTGAACCCGTAAATGTAGGGAATATCATGCATCAAGTTGTTCCAGTAGAACAAGTTGGTGACGGCGGCGGGGCGATAGGTGCTGGGGGCTTGCGCCAGGTCAAGCGGGAAGTCGAAAATCAGCGATGCACCCCCGCTCGGACTGGAGCCTGCATCCGGGCTGTTGTTGTTATCGGTGTCGGTATAGGCGTGGGCATTGTTGCCCTGCGTGGTGGTAAATTCTGCGCCCGATGCCCCGTTGGTATCGTGCCACCCATACGGGGAGGCAAGCGCATTATCGGGATTAGCGACCAGCGTGCGTCCACCGTGGCTGGGGCTTTCCGTCGGAATCGCATAGACCCGATAGGAACCCACCAGTAGCGGGGCATGGGGTGCGACAATTTGTTCCGCAAAATCGGCGGTGGTATGGAGCAAACCGGGCATGGCTCCGGTAGCGATTTGGTTCGGGTCATTCAACAGCGCGTCCCAATTTTCGCTGACCACCCAATCCCCTCTATCCAGTAATTCCCCGGTCAGCGCATCTACGCGCATATCCCACCAGTGGAGCGCATCGAGTTGGTAAATGTTCAAATCCCACGCCAGACGGAGCGAGCCATCGTCGCGGGGTTGATAAACCAGTTTCACCGGAATGGCTTCCAGCGACAGATTGCCCCCCGCAAAGCGGCTTGCCTGTTCTGCGCCCCCTAATAATTCCAGTTGGGCAACCGTGTTAGCATCGTACCGTAAGGCAAGAGCATTGGCGGCGGCGGCAATCGCATCGGCGGGTGTGAGAGCCGGTGTGGTGCTGTTCGCATTTTTCGCCAGATCGGGCAAAGCGCGATTCCCGACATACAAAACCGACCCATCGGGGAGAAGCGTAACGTTGACAACGGCAAGGTGTACTTCAATGCCGTTCACGGTTTGCACAAATTTTACATACCGTGCGCCGGTGGTGCTGTCGGCGTAATTGGTGACGACCCGCAAACCCGTCAGGTCATCGCGGGATACGCCGTATTGGGCGGCATTGGTTTCTAAATGGGCGCGGGCGATGGCTTCGCCATCTTCAGCACTTACAGGGGCGCGTTCGGCAGGGGCGGCGGAAATGGGAGGGCTGTTCTGAATTCCCAGGGTAACAGCGAGACATACAAGGAGGACAAAAAAGGCGATCTTTCGCATGGACTTGCTCCTGTACAGAGGGTGGGGCGCGGGTAAGGGAACCGCATGGGGGTACGGAGACTGCGCCAGGATGAGGTGCGAACCACCCTATACTTTATAAGGGAAAGTGCCTTTCGTCAATGGGCATTTTGAGGATGATATTTAGGAAAAAAGAATAAAGTTATGCAGTTGAGGGTAGATTCCAAAGAATTGTAAAATATAAAGGGCTTCCAGTGGGAAGCCCTTTATACACTCAGTTACCGCTTGAATCTTGGAATTATTGGAGTGTGCCCCGACGGCGGACGACGACATAGGTAACCGTACCGAGGGCAAGCCCCGCGATGAGAAGCAGTCCCATATGGGGCGGTTCGGCGACTTCAAATCCGGCAACCGTGACAGCGGTCGGGCTACAATTCAGGTCTAATTCAATGGAACGCCCTGCAACGGCAGAGGTTTGGGAATTGTGATCTTCGTCCCAGACGTTGGTGTGAACGTTCAGGTTGGTGTAATTGCCGGGGGCAATGATCGCGGACGCTTCCCAGCCGAGCGCAGAATCACCATTCAACCCAACCCATTGGAAATCAGGGGCAGTGCCATCATCCCCGGAGTTGCCGTTTACCAATGTGATACTATTGCCCAGTTTAACGAAGGCATCGGTCCCTTCCGACACAATGGCAAAGGGTTCCAGTGCCCACACCAGTGCGTACAACGTTTGGGTGGAACATTCATAGCGGAGATAGAGCTTTGATTGCACCACCATGTCAGGGTTGGCGGCGCGGTACATATCGGCAAAAAAGTCGCCGGTCATATCCCATTCGGCTACATCTCCATCTATATCGGCACTGCCGGGAACAGGGTTGGGGGGCGCGGCAGTCGTTATGGAAGGTATTCCAATCAATAAGACAGCGAGGATGAGGGCAAACAGGGGGCGGATCAGCTTGTAGGTGTGAAGGGAAGACATAGTAATACCTCTGGTGGTGAGTGATTGGGGGTGCCACTACAGTTTCCTTAAGTATCAAGGACTTAAGTACTACTATAAACATATCATACCATGACTTTTGTACTATTGCAATAGGGTGTTTTCGGGGTTTGCGAGTATGTAGTCACCAGTTTTTAACACAAGGTGAAGCGGTATTAAGTAGAAAAAATACACCTACCAAAACACGCCTGCCGCCATGATTGTTCATAGCGGCAGGCGTGGATATATGAGATACCGTATTTTAATAGAATTAGAAGTTACGCGCTTCGGGTGAGAAACGAGGTTAAAAATAATTCCCGCAAGGAATTATTTTTAACCTCAACTGTATAACTCCTAAGAATGTCAAGCGGTAAGCGGATGGGCGATTTCCCAGAGATTCCCTTCCGGGTCCTTGAAGAAAGCGGTGCGTAAGCCCCAATACTGGTCTGTTGGGGGCATCGTAAATTCCACGCCCTTTGCATTCAATGCCTCGTAGGCATCATCTACATTTTCGACGCGGGTGCAAAGCAAAACGCGGTCGGTTTTCCCGCTTTGCGGTTCAAACGCATCCATCGGTACCTTGACCATCTCCGATGCCTCCGACATTTCGATAATGGCAAAATCCTGATCCTGCATTTTGAAAGCGGCGAAACGGGATTCGAGTTGCACGACTTCCAACCCCACAATATCACGATAAAATGCCAAACATTTCTGAAAATCGTGAACGAACAATACAACGGCGTTGATTCTATTAAACATTCGCACTCCTTTGCTATGGTGAATTTGTAAGGCTATTAGCAACAGGGAATCAGTGTAGCAAACAGGTACGACGGTATCGGTTCTTCACTAATACACAAAAGCGGGCAATTCCTTGATGAAGGAATTGCCCGCCTGTTTATCGAAATTGGCTTTGTTACGCGGGTTCAGGATGATGCCATGTGCGCCCTACCTCGCCCACATAGACCGATTCGGGGCGGATGATACGCCCGGTAGCGGCTTGTTCCAGACAATGCGCCACCCACCCGACCACACGCCCGATGGCAAAAGTAGGGGTGAACAAATCGGTGGGCAGGTTTAAGCCGTGTAAGAGCAGAGCGGTATAAAATTCGACATTGGTTTGCAAGCGTCGCCCCGGTTTGTACTCCTCCAGTAATTCGATGGCTTTTGCCTCTACGACCCGCACCAGCTCATACAATTTCCGGTCTCCGGCTTCCTGATAGAGGAGATTAGCCGCCTCCGCCAATACATCGGCGCGGGGGTCGCGCACTTTATAGACGCGATGCCCGAAGCCCATCAGCCGTTCGCCCCGCTCCAATTTTTCCCGCAACACGGTTTCCGCCCGTTCCGCCGAGCCGATTTCAAAAACCATATCCAATGCCGGACCGGGTGCGCCGCCATGTAAGGGTCCTTTCAACGCCCCGACTGCCCCGGTGATCGCCGAAATCAAATCGGATTGGGTTGAAATAATCACCCGCGCCGTAAAGGTGCTGGCGTTTAAGCCGTGATCCGAAACGGTGTTGAGGTAGGTTTCCAATGCCCGCGTCTGGTCGGGGTGAGGGGTCTCGCCCGTCAGCATATAGAGATAGTTGGCGGCATGGCTTAAATCGGCGCGGGGTGCAATCGGGGCTTGCCCGTTGCGGAGCCGCCAAAAAGCGGCAACGATGGTTGGGAACATCGCCACCACGTATTCGGCTTGTTCCAATAATTCCAGTTCTTCCGGCACAGAGAGGCTCAACGACCCCGCCGCCATCCGCAGAGCATCCATCCCGCTTACGCCGCTTTCCGCCGCGCTTTCCAACAGGCGCAGGGTGGCGGCGGGCAAGTCCCGCTTTTCTGCCAGACGGGTGCGGAGGGCTGTGTGTGCTTCCGGGGTGGGAATTTCCCCCTGCCAGAGCAAGCCGATGGTTTCTTCAAAGGTGGCTCGCCCCGCAAATTCCTCCAGTGCATAGCCGCCGATAATCAATTCCCCTTTTTGTCCATCTACCCGGCTTAATCGTGTTTCCGCCGCTATCACACCTTCCAACCCGGCTTTTACGATACTCATATCAACTCCTTATGGGTGGCAGGGAGTCCACAGCGAGGACTTTGTGGAGCATGAACCCGTTGCTCACCCTCTATAACTCTATTGGTCTACCTGCATACATAACAGTATAAGAAATTCATCTTAACCGATAAAGTTATTCATCAATATTGACAATACAATCAATATATTTTTGGGGGAGATACGAAGGGGTAGTGACACCGCATTAAAAATCAAAAAGAAACCGGGTTTTCAACGGCAGAAACCCGGTTTCGTATCTGTCACCACTGGCTAGTAGGAAAAAGGGAGTTTTGTTTTTTAGCCTTTTACAACGCGGTAGCGGAGGTGGGTGGCAACGGGGGAATCCACAACCCGATCTACTTCGAGTTCAATATGGCGGGCTTCCATATTATCGAACAACCGTCGCCCTGCGCCCAGCAAGACAGGCGCAACATGAATCTGGATTTCGTCCAGTACCCCGATGGTCAGCAATTGTTGAATCAGACTTGCACCCCCCGCCGCCGATACATCTTTGTCCCCGGCGGCGGCTTTCGCCTGGGCTACCGCGCTTTCCACGCCATCGGTGACAAAGAAATAGGTTGTTCCACCTGCTTTTACTATGGGGTCATGGCTACGATGGGTGACGACATAGACAGGGGCACGGAAGGGCGGCTCGTCGCCCCATACCTCTACAGCGTAATCGAACATATTGCGACCCATGAGTACCGCGCCCGTGTTGGCAAAGGCTTCTGCCAGAAGGTCGCTGTCGCGGTTGGCATCGCCCCCTTCCATATTATGGATGGCACGCCAGCTTTCCAGACCGTATATCCACTCGTGTAACCGTTCGCCGCCCTCACCCAACCCTTGTTCCGGTCCATCATTGGGTCCGGCAATGTATCCATCTAAGGACATCGTAATATCTACATAAACTTTGCTCATGGTTCATTTCCTTTGTTTGGGGGAGTGTCGCTCTGATACGTTAGCCCACCGATTCCAGCGCTGGGGCGAGCGGATAGGCAAGGGTTTCCGTTTCTTCGCTTTGCGCCTCGTAGATTCCCGACAACTGCCGGTAGGAACGGGAGCGCATTGAAACCAGCGTTACCATCAAACCAATCACACCGGCGACAATAAAGAGTAGTGCCAACCCGCGGTCTTTGCCAACCCCAAACCCGTCGCCCATCAGGGCTACGCCTGCCCCGGTGGTCATAAAGGGGATGAAAATCCATTCGGCAATAGGACCAATCAGAAAGGCGGTGATGGGGGAAGCCGCTTGTTCCACACTTTGCGCGAAGCCGAAGACCCGCCCCTGCCGTTCGGCGGGAATCGCTTTTTGCAGGATGGTTTGTTCGGACGCTTCCACCACCGGGATGAGGCAGAGATAGATGAACATTCCGATGGCAAGCGGTACAATCGAAGCCTGTAGCGGGAAGAGGAGGGTAATCGTCCACATCACCCCGTTGGTCACAAACAGCGTTTTCATCGGGTTTTTCCCCAGCCCGAAGCGGGCGATTGCCAACCCGCCGAAGATAAAGCCCAGACTCAACACGCCCCACAGCAAGCCCCACACCTCGACCGACACCAGTTCCAACCCGTAGGCATCCATCAGCGACATAAAGACCCCACCGAGAAAGTTGTTGAAGGCGTGGAAGAAAATCAGTGCGAACAAGCCCGGCACCACGCGAATCGCTTCAATCGAGCCGCGAATGTCAATGCTGTGCGTGTTGCCTTCACCGCGCACGATTTCAGTTTCGGGAATTGCAATCGTCCACAAATGTGCCAGTGCAACGAGGGAGACCACCAACGCAATCAGCACTGTCAGATTCACACCCAGATAGCCAACTGCCAGCCCACTAAAGATGGAGGCGACGAGGAAGCCCACCCCGTTTGCCGTGCCGACCATCCCGTTGGCGCGGTCCCGGTCCGCTTCGGGAATCATAATGGTGACGAGGGTAGAAAGCGCGATGCCCCGCAAGTTCCCCGCCAACGCACCCATCAAAATAAAGGTGATAAAGAACCAGAGCGGCGCACTGGCAATCGTGGTGAAAGCAGATGTCGGGTTTGTCATAAGCACCCCGTACGCCAGTACGTATAATATCAGCGAGGCTACGCCCGAAATCGTCATCGAAACTTTCTTCTGGTAGCGGTCTACAATCGAACCGAGGAAGAAACCGGAAAAGGCAATCGTTACGGTGAAAATCCCTGCCATCACGGAGGTTGCAATCACCGATTGGGTTTGAAGATAGACCCAGAAGGTCACGGCGAACCAGATAAAGGTGTTGGTAATCGAGGCTATCGTGGTATTGGCGAGTACGGCATAAAATTGTTTCGGCATGTTTCGATCCTTTCGGCTATCGCTTCGCACTATCACTCTGCTATGGATGTGATGGGTAGAAGATGGTTCACGTTTCCGTTTTTGTTACTTCAATAAATGAAGTACTCACTGTTCACAGTATAGTGGCTGGGTGCGACAGAATTTGTCGTGGCAGGACGATAAAACATCATACTCTCATAAAACGCGGGAAATGTTCCTGTTTCATACCCCTAACGGCGGGCGGGTCACAAGTTGCATTTTGAAAGTTTCGCCCGCGATGTGACCCGCCCCTACGACCCATGTCATATAATGAGGAATTTCACAATTTAGATCATTATTTGTAGGGGCGGGTCACACCTTACCGGAATTTATGGCATGGAACTTGTGACCCGCCCTACCGCCTGGATAGCCATAGCTTCGCAACGTTGTTCTGTACCGCAGGGCGAAGCATCCGTCCCCTCCACGCCCATCCGTTTACAAAATAGGCTCTATGCCGCACCCACTTCACGTAACCATTCGGTGCGGATGCTGTCGCCCCTACAAATCCTTGCGAATTGGGAAATGGACACAACGGGGACGTTGTGTCCTCCAATCGTTCAATCCTTACCCCTTACCCCTTACCCGTGCTATACTCTCCCCCAATAGAGTGAAGAGTAAAGAGCGAAGAGTGAAGTCTCAACGCCTTCACTCTTCGCTCTTCACTCTTATTTCTTTCATACTTAGGAGGAGCGATGGCGCAACTCTACAGCCATGAAGCCATTCAGGCGTTGTCCGAAGACGAGGCGCGGTGGAGCGATACCACCCTTGCCAAAACGTTGGCGCGGTTCCCGGAACGCAAAGCCGAAGACGGGTACATCACCACCTCGTCGCAACGCATTAACCGTTTATACACACCGCTCGATATTCCGAATTTTGACTATAGCCGCGATTTAGGGATGCCGGGGGAATACCCCTATGTGCGCGGGGTTCACGCCACGATGCACCGGGGCAAGCCGTGGACGATGCGAATGTTCGCGGGTTTTGGTTCCGCCGAAGAAACCAATGCCCGGTTCCGCTATCTGCTCAGTCAGGGGCAAACCGGGTTGAGTACCGCCTTTGACCTGCCCACCCTGTACGGCTATGACACCGACGCGCCCGAATCCGAAGGGGAATTTGGTGTGTGCGGGGTGGGGGTTTCCTCGTTGGCGGACATGGAGATTCTCTTTAGCGAGATTCCGGTGGATCAAGTCACCACCTCCATGACCATCAATTCCCCCGCCGCGATTATCTGGGCAATGTACATTGCGGCGGCGGAAAAGCGGGGGATTCCCCGCGCCGCGCTGGGCGGAACGCTCCAAAACGACATCCTGAAGGAATATATCGCGCAGAAAGAATTTATCTTCCCGCCCGAACCTTCGATGCGCCTTGTGACCGATACGATTGAGTTCGGCACGAAAGAGATGCCCCTGTGGAACACAGTTTCCATTTCGGGCTACCATATCCGCGAGGCGGGCAGTACTGCCGCGCAGGAATTGGCATTCACGCTGGCGGACGGGCTGGAATATGTGCGCTGGTCGTTGGAACGGGGCTTGGATATTGACGAGTTCGCGCCGCGCCTCTCCTTCTTCTTTAATGCCCACAACGATTTCTTTGAAGAAATCGCCAAATACCGCGCCGCCCGCCGTATCTGGGCGCGGGAGATGCGCGAAACCTTCAAGGCAAAGAATCCCCGTTCGTGGTTGCTCCGCTTCCATAGTCAGACGGCGGGGGTCAGCCTGACTGCCCAACAGCCGTTGAACAATGTGGCGCGGGTGGCGATTCAGGCGTTGGCGGCGGTGGTCGGGGGGACGCAATCGCTCCATACCAACAGTCTGGATGAAGCGTTGGCTCTGCCCAGCGAACAGGCAGTGACGGTGGCACTCCGCACCCAGCAAATCATTGCCGAAGAAAGCGGTGTGACCAACACGATTGACCCGCTCGGCGGCAGTTACTTTGTCGAAGCATTGACCAACGAAATGGAGCGTCAGGCTTACGAGTATTTCCAAAAGATTGAAGATGCCGGGGGCATGGTGGCGGCGGTGAAAGAGGGCTTCTTCCAAAGGGAAATCGCCGATGCCGCCGCCCGCTACCAGTGGGAAATTGATACCAAACAGCGCGTGATTGTCGGGGTCAACGATTTCACGATGGCAGAAGAGGTTGAAATTCCCATTCTGAAAATGGATGTAGAAGGCTATGCCCGCCAGGTAGAACGGTTGAACCGGGTCCGCCGCGAACGGGATGCCGCCCGGGTCGAAACCACGCTCAATGCGCTCCACGCCGCCGCCAACCGCGAAGATGTCAACCTGATGTACCCCTTGCTGGACTGTGTGAACGCCTACTGCACCTTGCAGGAAATGATGGACGTTCTGCGGCAGGAGTGGGGCGAGTATCGGGAACCACTGATTGTGTGATAGATAAGTAGATAAGTAGGGTCAACGGAATTGCATAGTGCATATTGCATAGAACGACACAGCGGGACACACCTTTATGCAATATGCACTATGTATTATGCAATCCAAACATGAAACTTACTTTTGAAAAAGGCGCGCTCTATGTCGCGCAAATTACAGCGTGGCTTGCCACGATGGGCAGTCTTTATTTTAGCGAAGTCGAACGGTGGATTCCGTGTGAATGGTGTTGGCGGCAACGGATTTTGATGTATCCGATGGCGTTGCTGATTCCGATGGGGATTCTGCGGAAAGATGAGAACCTGCCTTATTACACGGCGGCATTGTCGGGGCTGGGCATCGGGGCATCCACCTTCCACTATTTGCTTCAAAAAACCACATGGTTGAATCAATTCGGAACCTGTTCCGTCGGGGTTCCCTGCTCCACCGATTATCTGCATGAATGGGGCTTCGTAGGAGCATGGAATTTTGTCACGATTCCCTTCCTCGCTCTGATTGCCTTCCTGGTTATTTTCGTTTGCTCCCTGTTGGTGATTACCGGCAACAATTACATCTGGGACGAAGAGGAAAAACAATCGTGGCTTGCGCCGCTCGGCATTGTTGCCGCCTTTTTGATTGTCTTTGTGCCCTTCTTTGTCACGGCTCCCCCTGCCGAAGCATCCGGCGGCGGCACCGGGCTTCTCCCCGGCGCGAATACCGCCTTTGTCACCGATGGGGTGGAACGGGGCTATGACCTGTATGCGACCAAATGCGCCGTCTGCCACGGCGATCTGGCGCAAGGGATCAACGGCGCGGGTCCCGCCCTGCTCGGTACACCGTTCCTCGAAGAATCCGGTGAAGCCGAATGGGTACAACTGGTGATTGAGGGCAAGAATGGGATGCCTGCGCGTGGCGGTAGCCCTGATCTTACCGATGAAGATATAGCGGAGATATGGGAGTTCCTACAGGCGCAACCGGAGCCGTGAATTTTGGGTTTGGTTTCCCGCTCCGTTGGTACATTGTCTGGTAGGGGCGGGTCACATCTTATGGAAGGTACGGAATAGAACTTGTGACCCGCCGTTGCCGCAACCCATGCACCATTTTGGGACAAGGGCGGGTCTTTAACGATGGGTGCATCGCTCTGCATTCCGATGACCCGCCCCTACAAAAATAAACCTTGGGGTTAGTGGTTGCTCTATGAAATGCTAACCGATGAGGTAGAACTTCCTCCTATTGTTGCAATACTTCGACTAACTGACATTTACGATGATAATGACTTTATAGATGAAATCATTTGACGTGTCGCGTCCGCCGTGTCGGAATTTAAGGAATGTACGCCAACACCCCAATAAAAGAGGGGGCGGAGTGATCACTCCGCCCCCTCTATGCTTGACGACGAAGGGCGAGAAACGAAAACGTAGAGGTTGCCGCCTACCGTTTCTCATTTCACCTTTCCCATCCACTTTCTATCCCCCGCCCACCGCACCTTCCAAATCAAGCGGCAACCACGGCAGGGGGTTGATAAATTCCCCACCCCGGAACGGTTCCTGCCATACGCCTGTATAGGGCGCACCCACATGGATTTCAAAATGAAGGTGGGAGCCGCGGCTGTACCCCTCGTTGCCCTGCCGCCCGATGGGTTGCCCCGCCGTCACGCTATCCCCCGTTTGTACAAAGGCTTCGCTATTGTGGCTATAAAGTGAATAGACATTGTTGCCGTGATCCAAAATAAT